>QNAG01000047.1 GCA_003641415.1 Candidatus Zixiibacteriota bacterium
CAGGCAACACGTGAGTTGGTAAAGGCGTACGCATTGGGTGTCAGAGTTGCCGAGCTGGATGAACTCTTTTCTATGTTTGTCTGGAATGGCGGCATCGGGACCTTTGCTTCCGAGATAGGGCCTTCCTCCCTGTTTGGGGCCTATAAGCTCATAAAAACGCTTGAAAGCGAAGGAAAAACACGAGACGATGTGATGACCGCGCTCCTGGAAGAGTTTGGTGAAAAAAATCCAGAAGTAAACGTGATACCCAAGGGTGGGAAGAACAAGTAACCCATCGCAAAAACGTTAAATCATAAAAGGAGAATTGCCATATTTTCTTTCAATGTCAGGGGACAGCCAAGAACAGAGAATTCACCACAAAGACCCTATTGGCTGATGACATGATT
Source organism: Candidatus Zixiibacteriota bacterium (assembly GCA_003641415.1). Taxonomy (GTDB): domain Bacteria; phylum Zixibacteria; class MSB-5A5; order GN15; family FEB-12; genus B120-G9. Next base: position 387 of record QNAG01000047.1, read on the forward strand.
GGCTGGTCATGAAAGCCGGGGAAACAGCAGTTAATACCATAGGAATAACGTCTCTGCTTGCTTCCCATCAATCAGAACCAGCGTAACTTCCGTATCTCGGGAATCTTTTCTTGCATCTGTTCAGCGATATCTTCCATTTCATCAGCTAGGTCTTCCAGGATTTCAGCCTTCTCTTCCAGCTTCTCAGCCTGAGACTCCAGCCTGGCGGCTGCAATATCCATATCTCTTTCAAAATCATCTTCATCATACGATGTGAAGATCATTTCAACAACACCTCCAACTGCTTTTAACCCTAGATGGGCACCGCTCAGTCCGATTCTGACCCCTTCCCATCCTATCTTTTTGGCTCTGCGAACGATTTCCATCACGTGATCGTAGTAATCCTTAACCAGCCCCTGCTGTTCGGCATCAAGTTTGATCTGTTCATCGTTGATAAAAAGCTCGTACTCTTCGGTAATTTCGATGGTTTCAAACTTACGCCCATCATGTGATAAGAAGAGCGCTCTATCATCGATCTCGTATTCTACGTCGTCCATCTGCCATTCGTGAAGATTGGTTATAGAGATATCACGCCCGCTACAGTTGCCTTTCTGAGTTGGAACGATGCTCAACATCAGCGCCAGCGACACAATTGCCAATGATTTCATCCTGTATCCTCCAGTAGATTCCTTTACTGTGACATTACGAATCTTGGGCGGAGTTGTTTCAACAATTGACAGCGTTGGGGCTATTTTCAATTTTTCATAGTATTCAACAGAAAACATGGTTTATATCAAATTGATAACAAGAATGATACGAAGCGATAATTCCATAAATATTTGGTATTTCCCAAATTCTTTATTATCTTGGGCTTGATGAAAGTGCGGATTTTATTAATCTGTTCTGGGACGGATATTGATCGCTTATAATAGGTATTTGTATGACATCTGATATTAACATTTTAGCCAGAGTATACCGAGGTGAAGCTGTTGAGGCTGTTCACTACGGAGCGATAGCAATAGTTGATGGAGATGGTAAGCTGACACATTATGTGGGCGACCCGCACCAACCTTTCATGACGCGTTCTTCAATCAAACCATTCCAGATTATGCCTTTGTTGGTATCTGGGGCGGCTGATCACTATGGCTTTACACAACGTCAGTTAGCAATTATGTGTGGCTCACACACCGGTAGTGATGATCACTATGAAGTTGTCATGAGCAATCTCCGTCTGGCTGGCAATGAACCAGAAGATCTTCAGTGTGGTTGTCACTGGCCTCTTGGCATGATGATTGACAAGAAATACCCGCTTGACGGAGAGGACAAGGACCCGGTAAGGCATAATTGTTCCGGCAAACATTCTGGTTTCCTTGCTTTGGCGCGGTTTCTGGACGAAGCCAAAGAGGAGTACCTTAACCCAAATAGTCAGGTTCAAAGGATGGTAAAACAGATATTATCTGATTTCTGCGAGTATCCTGAGGATAAGATGCCGGTCGGCATTGACGGTTGTAGTGCTCCAAATTACCCGTTGCCATTGTTTAACCTTGCGCTTGGTTTCATGAAAATAGCAAATCTTCAGTCGGGTGGTGGTGTCAGCGCTGATATTCTTTCCCGGATTAGAGACGCAATGACTACATATCCTGAAATGGTCTCGGGTGAAAAGCGGTTTGACTTTGATCTGGCCCGATCCTTTCCTTCACGTTTGATTTGCAAAGTGGGAGCAGAATCTATCGAGATAATAGGACTGTCTGATCCGCCATTGGGTATTACAATTAAGATTCACGATGGTAACCAACGCGCTCTCGGGGCAGTATGTGTCTCAGTTCTGAAACAGTTAGGTATAATCAAGAACATGAAAGATTATCCGCTTCTGGCAAAACACGAGCGACCGGAAATCCGCAATTATCGAGATACTTTAACCGGCCATATTTCTGCCGAATTTGAGCTGAAAGAGATTTGAATGAACTTTATCCGACACAATCACCTGGGACTTAAATATCACCGTCGCAGGGTGAAACAGTATACATAAGAGTCCTCCTGTAAGCAGTTAGTTGTAACAAAAATTATAACAGGAGTGTAATATGTCCAGAAAACGTCAACCAATCGAACCTCACCGCATCAAGTCGGTGGAACCCATTAAGCAACTTTCCGCTCACGAACGGGAACAACGAATAGTTGAGGCGAGATACAATATCTTCAGAATCGATGCTCAGGATATTTTCATAGATCTTCTTACCGATTCCGGTACAACAGCCATGTCGGCGCGGCAGTGGGCAGCCCTGATGATTGGCGATGAATCCTATGCTGGAGCGGCATCATTTCGAAATTTCGAACGTACTGTAAAGGATATCTTTCGCAAGAGATTTGTGATCCCCTGTCACCAGGGTCGATCTGCCGAGAATCTGATGTTTAGCACTGTTGTCGAAAAGGGAAAATATGTGCTGAATAACACTCATTTCGATACAACCCGCGGTAATACCCTGCACAAAGGGGGGATACCAATTGATCTGCCATGTCCTGAGTCTACTTCAGACGAAATGGAGCCATTTAAGGGAAACATGGATACCGAGCATCTCGAGGCATTCATCAACGAACATGGAGCAGAATCCATCGCGATGGTTGTGATGACTGTAACAAATAATTCTGTCGGTGGTTTGCCGGTTTCAATGGCTAATATCCACGCCACCTCGGAAATATGCCGTCGACACAATATCTTGTTCTTCTTTGATGGCGCTCGCTATGCAGAGAATTGCTATTTTATCAAACGTGACGAACCTGGTTATGGTAACAAATCGGTTTCAGATATTGCTAATGAGATGTTTGAGTGCTGTGACGGTGTAATGATGTCAGCCAAGAAAGATGGTATGGCGAATATAGGAGGTTTCATAGCTCTTAATGACGAGGATTTATACCAGCGTGTGACGGAACTGATGATTATCATAGAAGGTTTCCCTACTTATGGTGGTCTGGCTGGTCGTGACCTCGAAGTTCTTGCGGTTGGGTTGCGAGAAGCTCAGGATTTTGATTACCTGGATTTCCGTATCAATCAGGTTGCCTATTTAGGTGAGCAGATTAAGCAAGCCGGAATGCCGATCGTAGAACCTACAGGTGGCCACGCTGTTTTCGTCGATGCCGGTAAGTTCCTCCCACACGTACCTCCGAATGAGTTCCCCGGGCAGTCTGTAGCTGTTGAATTCTACAGGGAAGGTGGCATCCGGATGTCAGAAATTGGTTCGCTTATGTTCGGTGGAAAGGATCCCAACACTGGTGAGGAGTTAATTGCTGTGCGCGAACTGGTGCGCTTGGCCATGCCAAGAAGAGTCTATACTAATTCTCATTACGATTATGTTGCTGATGTCGCTGCTCGTATTGCAGACCGACGTGACTCGCTCACCGGCTATAAAGTTGTTCATCAAACAGCTATCTTACGGCATTTCACATGTGATCTTGAGCCATTGGCTCACAAAAAGGTACACTCTTGACAGGATATTGTTTCAAAATATCAACCGTAGTTATAGTAATTGTTTTTCTCACGCTTGGTTTTTTTAACAGCGGTTGTGGCATCAAAATTGAGACCGGTCAGACTACAGAAGAAGCAGTCGCTTCATCGGAGACAAAAGCACGGGATATCCGTTCCCGTTGGGCGAGAAAGCTGGAACGTTCTGCTCAGGAAGATATCGGATATCTTCTTAAGGAACACATTGATTCTACTGCTGTGGTACTGATGAACTACGGATGGAAACTGGCTGAGAAGTGGCATGAGGGGAACAGGGGTAGAGGTGAACTTATCCCTGACCATGAAATGCGTGAAATTATAGATGCCTGGACTTATCGCGAACGCCCTATTCTGAAAGCCTGGGAAGATAATATAGAATATGCATGGGATATTATCCGGGATTCAGGTTTGTATGATCAACATCAGATGAAAACCATCAAAGAATTTATTGAACAATACTATCACGTATTTAGCATCGTCATGTATCCCAACGGTACGGTTGAAAGCTATGAGGACAATCTACGTATAATAAAACGAGAGACAGAATCTCTAAGCCAGAGTCTTAGATTAGAACTGGAGTGATTGTTTCTATTGGTGTAATAAATAGCGAGTAATACCTGAAAGAACGAATATAATCCTCAGAGAAAAGGGTAGGTCTCTCTTTATCAGTGGTCACCAGATACCAAGAATATCTTTGGCGCTGTCAGAGGCCATTGTTGCCGGATCCCACACAGGGTCCCAGACGAGTGCGATTTCTGTCTCGGTGACACCACTCGTCTCCTCGACTGCTTTGTGAACCTGCGCAACGAGCATCTCGCCATTGGGACAGGCAGCTGTCGTGAGGGTCATCTTCACCTGTACCTTACCTTCCGGTTCGATGTTGATATCATAAATCATCCCAAGGTCAACTAAGCTTATGTTCATTTCGGGGTCTTTGACCTTTTGCAGGGCTTCTAAAATTTGTTCTTTGGTTGGAATAGCCATGATATCACTATCGTATGGTTGTCTAATGGACCGTCGAAACTGAAGACAGTTTCAACCTACTCAGCTACTTATCCTCTTCTGTGGTTACGTTCCCCTCTCCATGTCCATGTTCGTAGTCCTCCAATCCTTCCATAAACGTTACCCAAGCCAACAGAGCACACTTGATCCGCACCGGGAATTTTCTCACACCCTGAAGCGAATCAAGGTCTTCTAGGTCATTCGGCAACTCAGCGTTTTCACCCTTTAGCATTTGTTTGACAACTTCGGCAATACGTTTAGCTTCAGCTATGGATTTACCTTTGACTGTTTCCGCCAGCATCGATCCCGAAGCAATCGAGATAGCGCATCCCTGACAGTCAATATAGATGTCCTTGACGATGCCATCCTCCAATTTAACCTGCAGCTTGAGTTCATCACCGCAGGAAGGGTTACGTCCATTGGACGAGAAATCCACTACTGGAAGTTGCTTCCGCCCCCGCGGAGAGCGAAAATGATCCATAATGATGTCGCGATACATGTCATCAAGGGGTGCACTCATAGACCGAAATACCTCCTCATTCCTCTTAGAGCTTTAATCAGGGCATTGATGTCAGCCTCGTTATTATAAACATAAATCGAGGCGCGCGCAGTAGCAATTTTTCCCAGTACTCGCATCAGTGGCTGAGCACAGTGGTGTCCAGCCCGGATGGCGATTCCTTTGGCATCCAGATAGGTACTGATATCGTGGGGATGGAGATCGGCGTCTGTAAATGAAATAGCTCCACCACGCTGTTCAACTTCCTTAGGTCCCTGGATTTCGATGCCTGGGATTGCTGATAGTTGTTCAATAGTATACCGTGTTAAATCCATTTCGTGCTGCCGCAGCCTGTCCATGCCGATCTCTTCGAGATAGTGCAGGGCAGCATCAAACGCCACCACGTCAGCAATGTTCGGCGTACCGCCCTCGAATTTATAAGGAAGATCAGCCCAGGTGACGTTATCAAAGCGAACTTCGCGAATCATCTCTCCACCCAGGTTGAATGGTGGCATTTCCTGAAGCAGGTCACGGCGCCCATAGAGAATGCCAACGCCGGTCGGACCGAGCATTTTATGAGAGGAGAGAGCATAGAAATCAACTCCGAGCGCTTTGACATCAACGGCTAGGTGCGGTGCTGCCTGAGCCCCGTCAGCCAGCACCACCGCACCATGCTCATGCGCTTTGGCAGCTAAGTCAGCAACATGGTTGATTGTTCCGAGCACATTTGACATATGACTGATAGCCAGCAGCTTGGTGCGGGGAGTGATAATCTCGTTAATATTGGTAAGATCAAGATAACCGTCAGGGGTAATAGGTATACGTTTGAGAACTGCGTGCTTGCGCTTGGCCAGTTGCACCCAAGGGACTAAGTTGGCATGGTGCTCCATTTCGGTAATGACAATCTCATCACCTTCACGAATGTTCTGCTCTCCCCAAGTGTAGGCTACAAGATTTATGGCTTCAGTTGTACCTCGTGTAAATATCACTTCACTGGGGTCGACTCCTCCAAGAAACCGAGCGGCATGTTCTCGAGTATGTTCGTACATCTCGGTGGCTCTTTCAGATAGGTAATGCAGACCGCGATGGATATTAGCATTGTACTTGCGGTAGTAGTCGGAAATAGCGTTGATGACCACTCGCGGTTTCTGGGTCGTAGCAGCATTGTCGAGATAAATCAACCGATTACCGTCGATGACCTGCTCCAGAATGGGGAAATCCGCACGGATACGTTCAATCTCTATCGGTGTAAGTCGGGATCGAAGCGGTAACGGTTCATTTTGTATCTTCTGTTCCATAAGTATGTAATAGTCCTCAGCGCAAGTTCAGTCAACTTCTATATAAATGTTGTCATTTTCAATTTTAGTGTTGAATGTGTCTATGGGCACTATTGCCGGAGGACCCAGTACAGATCCGTCAACTACGCTAAAACGAGCGCCGTGACGAGGGCAAACAACCTGATCATTCTCAAGCTTGCCATCAGTAATTGGCGCTGAATCGTGTGAGCATTCATCAGCTACAGTGTAAAAGTGTCCCCTAACATTGCAGACCAGCACACGGGTGTAGTTCACCTCAAAGGATTTCATAGACCTTGGTGGTATTTCAGAGATTGTGGCAACTTTTACAAAATCCGACATATCTCAGTTAACCTCCAACCTTTGCTGGACAATGTTCGATATCCTTTCCTGCAAATTGTTTGGAATGTGGCTCAAGGTCCCTTCGATAAAGCCGGATACAATCATCCTGATTGCCTCTTCCCGATTGATACCTCGTGCTGTTAGAAAGAAAACCATTTCCGGATCAACCGGGCCAACTGTGGCGCCATGCGAACACTGAACATCTTCGTTGAGAATTTCCAGTTCAGGAATTGTCTCGGCACGGGTACCTTCATTGAGAAGAAGGTTACGGTTCCCCTGGTACGCTTCGCAGGCTACGGCGTTCTGATCAATTCTAATTAACCCGGTATAGGCTGAGACAGCCCGGTCGCGAAGAACAACTTTGAAATCTATATTCGAAAGCGTTTTACTTGCACGATGATGGTGCAGGGTATGGTTATCAAACTGCTGATGACCAGACCCGAACAACACGCCATAGATATTGCTCTCGGCTCCAGAACCATCAAGATAGACACCGAAATTTTCTTTTGACAATCCGCTACCGAAAACCAACGGAATGGTAAATGTACTCGCTCCCTGCTCAATACGGGTGCGGTGATTGAGATATATTCTTGTGCTGCTCGTATGTTGTTGCAGGGGAATGTAATTACACCGACTATCTTTGGCTCCAAATATTTCTACCGCTCCATTGACATAAGCATATCCATTGTCATGTTCAACACTGCCGTCAGAATATTCATCTATCAAGGTTAGCTGGGCGTTATTATCGAGAACAATCAACAAGCGCGGGTAGTAAGTCGTCTTTGCCCCATCTCCATAGCGTAATAAATGCACCGGATTTTCTATGGTTGTGTTGTCGGGAACGTAAACGAAAATACCGTCATGCCATAAAGCAGTGTTTAGCGCCTCAAACTTGCCTGTGTCACTTCCGACGAGTTGTCCGAAATGCTTCTGAATCAGTTTTTCGTGGGTGTCCATAGCAACCGAAAGTGGCAATATCACTAAGCCCTGCTCGGCATCTGGCCCTGTTTGTATTTCTATATCCCTTCCACAACAGTCAATAGCCAGCCCAGCCAGATTCCCGTCATTAAACTGTTGACGAACTTCTTCGGTTGTTTTGTTACAACCTTCACATGATTGAGCTCCAACCATTTGATTATGGTCAACCAGAAAACTTTCGGGATTGGTATATCGCCACAGAGCTAATCCTCGTTGCGGGAGAGGAGTATCGTTAAAGACTTTTCGTGCCGTCTGACGCATCTTGTGCAGCCACTGTGGACCACTGATTAAATCAAGAGCAGCTTCAGGAATATGATAAGTGCTATTATCGGTTGGTATTTGTGTCGCTGAATTGTTCATATCAACCTACCGAGCCTTCCATTTCAAGTTCTATCAGGCGGTTGAGTTCAACCGCATACTCAAGGGGGAGTTCCTTGGTGAACGGTTCCATAAAACCATTGACGATCAGTAGCCGGGCATCATCTTCGCTCAGACCTCGGCTGGTCAGATAGAACAGTTGCTCTTCGGCTACTTTTGAAACCCGGGCTTCATGTTCAACCCGAACCTGATCGTTGTCAATCTCCATCGTTGGATAAGTATCGCTACGCGCTTCCTCGCCAATCAGCAGAGCGTCACAATCAACCGAAACTTTCACATCCTTAGCGTTTTTGTGGACCTTTATAAAACCACGATAGGAAGACCGACCATTATCTTTGGAGATAGATTTCGAAGTGATGCGCGAAGAAGTATTCGATGCTGCATGTATCATCTTACCACCAGTGTCCTGGTGCTGGTCGACTCCAGCAAATGCCACTGTTAGCATTTCTCCTTTAGCGCCTTCACCAAGCAATTGAATGCAAGGGTACTTCATAGTGAGTTGTGAGCCTATGTTACCATCAACCCACTCCACCGTAGCATTCTTGAAGGCTGAGGCACGCTTGGTGACAAGGTTGTAGATATTGCGCGACCAGTTCTGAATCGTCGTGTAGCGAATATAGGAATCCTCAAGCGCGATTATCTCTACAACTGCAGCGTGTAACGAGTCAGTAGAGTAGATTGGTGCAGTACAACCCTCAATATAATGTATACGTGAACCCTTGTCGGCGATAATGAGGGAACGCTCAAATTGCCCCATGTTCTCGGCGTTGATCCGGAAATATGCTTGCAGGGGAGTCGTAATATCGAGTCCAGGGGGCACATAAATAAACGAGCCACCTGACCAAACCGAAGAGTTGAGTGCGGCAAACTTATTGTCGGTAGCGGGAATTACCGTACCGAAATACTTTTTCACGATATCAGGATATTCTCTCAAAGCGCTATCCATATCGAGGAATATCACCCCCTGTTTCTTGAGGTCGTTACGCATAGAGTGATATACAACTTCCGATTCATACTGAGCCGATACACCACCGAGAAACTTTTTCTCAGCTTCCGGAATCCCAAGTTTATCGAAAGTCTTCTTGATATAATCAGGGACATCATCCCAACTGTGCTGTTGTTCTTCAATCGGTTTCATGAAGTAGTATATATTATCAAAATCAATTTCCTCTAAAAGCTTCGGATTGCCCCAACCCGGAATCGGTTTACTAAAGAAAATATCAAGCGCTTCATGTCGCCGCTGACGCATCCAATCCGGTTCCTTTTTCATCTGAGAAATCATCTCCACAACTTCGTGGTTGATACCCTTTGCGCCTTTGTGGAAATAGTCAACCGGATCGTGAAATCCATACCGAACAGCGTAGTCATCGCCTAAGCTAGCTAAGTCTTTGTTTTTCTTACGGTTCGTTTCAGCCATTATCACACCTCAGCCTCTTGTCCGACCTTTTTTTCGATCCATTCATACCCCCGGTCTTCCAGCTTGAGAGCCAGCTCCGGGCCACCGGATGTGACAAATTGTCCCTTATACATGACATGAACGTACTGCGGTTTTACGTAGTTTAGCAGTCGCTGGTAGTGGGTCACCATCAAAACACCATTTTCGTCGTTATGGTAACGGTTAATGCCTTCAGCAACCTGTTTGAGAGCATCGATATCTAGGCCGGAATCGGTTTCATCCAGTAGTGCGATCCTAGGTTTTAACATCGACATCTGTAAAATCTCAATGCGTTTTTTCTCCCCACCAGAGAAACCGTCGTTAAGATAGCGGGTGGCAAATGACCGGTCGACGTGCAGCTCTTTCATCTGGGCTGTGAAGAGTTTGCGAAAGTCAGTCATATCGGCATCCTTTCCGCGGTGTGACTGCAACGCGGCTCGCATGAAATTAGCTACCGTTACTCCCGGTATAGCTAATGGATACTGGAAAGCAAGAAACAACCCTGCCCGTGAACGTTCATCAGCAGACATATTTATCAGATTCCTACCGTCGAGAAAAGCTTCACCCTGGGTGATCTTGTAAGCAGGGTGTCCCATCAGAGCATTGGACAAAGAAGACTTGCCGGAGCCATTGGGACCCATAATGGCATGGACCTCACCCTTGTTTATCTTCAGCGACACGCCGTGGACAACTTTCTTGCCCTCTACCTCGACATGGATATTCTTAAATTCAAAAAGTGGTTCTGACATTACCAGTTTTTCCTTAAAGTCATTGTTCTATTGATTGTCATCTATTGTTAGAGTTTTGTTTGATGAAGGAAGTTTAATTCCAGCAATAAGCGATTCGGTAAAAATTGGAGATGATGAAGAACATGAACTGGAATTACTATTAATAAGGCTCTCCAGCGTTGTTTTCTTTAGTGCGCTCTCAATCAACACCGCCAGATTATTCAGAACATCATACACAGAACAAGAGTCAATATGAACGCATTCTTCACGCTGCCCCGTGAATTTGGTGCAATGATCAGGGGGCAGAAATGGACCATCTAAGGCAGTAAGGATATCTAACAGGGTAATGTCCTTTAGCTTACGACTAACACCAAACCCTCCACCTCGACCACGCACTGCAGTGACAAGTCCGGCTTTTCGTAAAACAGATAGCAACTTGGAGACATACGGCACTGACAAACCTTCCAACTCGGCTATTTCAGGAATGGAAAGCTGTCCACCAGGTTCTTTGTTAGCCAAGGTAATCATACACCTGAGACCGTATCTTTCAAGCGATGTTATTCTCATCTGTCCAATCCTCTATTTCAACCGCACCAAATAAACAGCGTGGGACAGCTACTATACAAAAAGAGTACTCTTTTGTAAAGTTATTTAGTACAACTCGGGAAAAAAGATTTTGTTCCCTAATGCTGGATATTTATTATCTTGGTGGTATGCCTTTACCAAAAATGGCTTGTATGGGGAATACTTATTTGTAGGGCAAGGGATTATCTCACAACGGTAGTGTCGCAACTATTTTTTTCTATGTAGGGTGCGGTCTCTTGTCGCACCAAGCAAACAATTGACACAAAGCCTTAAGCGTCTGAGCCTTTCGGCTTAGCAAGTCGTGGCGTGACTCTGAGGGTCTCTTTTTCTATAACAAACGGCTGGAGTTTCTTTAATGATTCATCATCGAGTCGCCTTTTACTATAGACATCCTTCATCAGGGCACGTCCGTCGAGTTTGAAGTACTCCTCAAGTCCAAGTTGCCGAGCTTGGAAAGAGAGGTCGGCAAATGCTTGGGGATCTGCTGTTTTAACGACGAACTTCTCTTCATGCGAATGTTTGACCGTCACATATCCGCCTTCTCCCTCTACGCGATTGACTCCCAGTTCGGTTGCCAGCCGTCCGAGATCGCCCTTGAGAGCATCGATTTCAGCTTCAAGTTGCTTCATTTGCTGGTGCTTGTCCAGCAACTCAGTGACTTTGTCAAAAGCCTGCTGTTTGGGTGACACGGAGGGTTCTTCTTCATCTTCACGATTAAGCATCAATCTGTGCCGTCTGGCCGGACACAGCTCTTCGTATTCACAGTAGTCGCACAGGCCACTTTCTCGGGTGGGGAAATCACCAAGCCGCTCAGCCTGAATTGTTTCGATAACTGTCAACCGGAGGTCCTCTTTCAGTTGATCAACCCGGTCAGGTGTTAGTTTATCAGTCACAATCTCATCCATCCGCAGGTAATACTGGGACAGCTCTATGTTAGTCAACTGTGGGAAATTGGCTTGAACCGCAAGTTGATAAAGCCCCATCTGGTAATAAAAATCTGGATCTGACGTTTGGCTCATGCGTCGACCGGTTTTGTAATCGCATATCTCAACTGTACCGTCATCTTTTTTCAACAACCTGTCAATCCGCCCTGAAAAAACGAAGTTTGTACCTGAAAGAGTAAAACTTAGCTTTCTTTCCACGTCAAGCAAAGTGCCCTGGTCGAATGGATAGTATCGGCCGTGGTATGTGGTCAGCATCTTGCGGCCATTGCGAATATAATCATCCACGCCAAGATAGTCTGATCCAACCGTAATTTTGTCCCGGTCGATCCCGGCCCAGAGCGATTCGTACAGACTCAGAGTATCCTCCAACGATACTGATACTCCATCAGCGCCGCGCTTGTAAAGCTGTTTGAGAACATCGTGAATAATGTTGCCCAGACGAAGATCGGCTGTTTCGGCCTTTGGCGCTCGTACTTTATCTATATAGCGAAATCTGAATTTCTGTGGGCAGTTGCGAAACGTTTTGAGAGAACTGAAACTAAAGCTCTTTAGCATCTTCTCACTCCCTGAGTTAAGAATCGTTGCGCAGACATAGTGTTATCACACGCTATATTAGTGACAGTGTCTGACTGTTAGTTTTAGAGCGGTAGCGGCGTGGACCTGTGAATCTCTCCAACAGACCGGAGAGAAAACCAATACCGAACCCGAAATGAATAACGGGGAAAATAAGCGGCCCGTACAAAAGACATCCGAGATGCTTATCCTTGGCAGCAAGTCCGGCGGAGAACAACACAACGATCAACAAGTAAAGCGCCACCAAAGATTTGAAGACATCAAAAGCGGGGGTGTACAGAAATGAAAGCAGCGCCATAAGGGCCAGACCAGCAACGCCTGCCCCGGCGAGCCATTGAACCGGTGCCATCAGGTTATGTTTGCGCACAAAGCGAAACCGACCCAGTCCATAGCGGAACATTTGTCGCCACAAGCCTTGCAGACTCGATCGAGGGAAAAAGAATACAGTTAGTTTCTGTGATAGATATGACTTAAGGGCTGCTTGTCGCACCCTGAAGTTGAAATCGATGTCCTCGCAAGCGTCGAACTGCTCATCAAAGTACCCGATTTTTTCAAAAGTCTCCCGAGTCCACATGCTGCCGTAAAAGGCAGGGTCGACTTCGCCTTCGAAGTCGGAATATTTCTGAACTGGACTTGTACCAAAAAATGAGGTCCGGCATAAAGCCACTGACAATTCAAACTCGTTAATGCCGGGAGGTGTTAAGGGTTGTTGACGACAGAGGCAAGCAGCCTGAGTAGATTGGAAAAGATTAACTATATCACGCAGGAGAGTCTTGCTGGGAATATGTACGTGTCCATCAATCACGACAACGTACGGTGCGGTGCTGTTTTTGACTCCGGCGTTACGTCCCGATGAAGGTTTGCTGGTCGGGTTCTCCAGCAGTTTAAGAGATCCAAATCTTTTTTTATAGGACTCGACAATCTCGCGGGTCCTGTCTGTCGAGCCTCCATCAGCAACCACGATTTCCAATCGATCCATTGGGAAATCCTGTTGATATAACTGCTCTAAGGTTTGCCCTATATGTTTCTCTTCGTTGAGAACCGGCATTATCACAGCCAGGTCAAACCTGGATTTCTGAGATATCATTGTCACTATCCTCTGGCTTCAGGTCAATCCGAAAGCTTTTGTTAAAAAAGTCAGATGGTTGCCAGACAATCAACAATAACTAATTATTTTGATCAGGTTCAATCGCTAGTTTTTCGGAGTCAGTAACACTAAGAAGTTGATGATGTATTCGAAGGTTGAGATGGTTGAAAGGCGGTCTTGCCAGTAGCCGAGGAAAGTTGAGCCGCCAGGTCAGGTTTCTCAATTAACTCTATGATACGATCAGCCAGGGAATTATAGTCATTGATCGGTACAAGCAGACCATTGACACGATTTTCTATGATCGACGGAATATCACCAACATGAGTAGTCACAATCGGAAGGCCGGCGCTTATTGCCTCTAACATTGATAAAG
>QNAG01000048.1 GCA_003641415.1 Candidatus Zixiibacteriota bacterium
AACGATTTCCCTGGTATCAATTCTGATCCCAAACGCGAAAAACGAGATCCCAAGTGCGACCGGATTGCCAGAGGGATATCAAAAGATGTAGGAATATTTTCCCTTATGGTGAACTTATTCCCGAACATATATTGCAGAATTCGAGCAGTAAAATGCGGATTCCCGGCCCAGATGTGATGAGTCGGCATCAGTGCAGCCCAAAAATTTGCCTCTTTTCGGTCAGCCACATCATGTCTCGAATCTATATCAAACAATCCCAGAAAACGCTGCAAGTGTTCATAGTCAATCGTAGACAGTGCAAACTTCAGCATCTCATAGTCAGCATTGGCTTGTCCACGTACAGTCGCAGCATCGAAAGGAGCCATGAGAGCTCGCGCTTCATCCTCCCAACCACTGGAACGAGTTCTGAGACCAGTCATCCCATAGAAAAACTGATATGGGAGAAGGTCTACCGCACTCCATTGACCTATATCCAGAGTAATTTGAACCCTGTCTGTCAGAGTAGTTCCCTGTGAAGGAGTCTGTTTGAGAATCTCGCCTCGATAGTTTTCGTAGCAACCTACTGATCGCATTTGAACTTTGGTAACATCAACTCCCAGCTTCTTCAATAATACCAAGGCTGTAACACAATGAAATGGAAAATGACGATTGCACAGATCGGGCATCACCGGAAGATCAGCGGCGTTCATGCTTTATTGACCTCTATTTCATACTGCGAATTGACAGTGCTACGCATTTTTAGAAAGCTGACAAGACGTTTCCGCATGAGGGTTATCTCATCTTCGCTAAAAAACTCTTCCGAGTTAATCGAAACTTTTACAACTATGCAACGATGCACTCCTCTACCAGAGCGTGCAATTCCATTATGACATTCCACTCTATGTATTCGGGGGTCAAATGTTCTGGTCCAGGCAGTAACATCCTTAAATGTTGATGCGCGATCACGCTGTCTGAGACGTGTGGAAACTTCAGTTAGAAGTTGTTCATGGGTTCTTGCCGGAATAGCTCCAGAAGTCGGAATGATGTTTTCAACTGATTCTATGCCCGGATGGCTCTCGTAGAGGTCCTTGATTTGCCCAATATCAACACCATTAGCAGCAGTACCGGCTGTTAGAGAATATGTAACCGTAATTGAATCGGGAGGGCTTTCTATTGAATCTGAAAAATCAAACCATAGGACTAAATGTTCATGCTGCTCTTCAAGAGTGTAGATACGTTGTTCGGGGTTAGTATCAAGGTCGTGAAGATTGCGATATTCATGGCCATTTGAGTCAACAACCGACACAATTTCAAGCACCAATTCAATATCTTCAGGGATTTCAATCTCAACCAACTTATTGGCACCAGTGTGTTTAAACAAGGTAAGTTCATTCTTGTTCGTAGCTATAAGACAATCAAAAAAGATACCAACCGGCTTTTCTTCAAAAGCTTTCCGATCACCACGTGGAGACAGATCAATTCGTATCCAGTAGAAACTCTCGCCTTCGGGTGGAAGAACTATCCCGCTGTTATCACAACGCTGAGACAGACTACTATCAATTGGGCCAAGTTCCCAAGTAGAGGTGAACTCTGACGGTAGAACTATAAAATTATCTTCAAGCTCAACAAACAAATCTTGACCACTGCGCAGCCCCCCCCAATCAGTTCCATTTTCCCCCCCACCCAATACATTCTCTACACTTCCCGCCAACCCGGGACAGAAACCAGCATCACGGTAAAATGAACCATCCTGTGCCCCTGGGTACCATTGCCCCCATCTTAACTGATTAAGAGCCTCACGAGCTGCAGTGAGAAACACAACCGATCCCTGAAGACCAGAGGGAGGACCAGTATAATCAACTGCGACGAACATCTGCCATTGGCCAGAGGATGATGTAGTACTACCTTGGGGAAAAGGGGTATAATCTCTTATGGATAAAGGAGAAAGATCAACAACCGTATTATCATAACACAGGTAAATGTTCCTTACCTTCGCAGCAATTACCCGAGATTCGCATTCCGGAGAAAAGAAAAGAGTCCGACCACCTTCTCGTTTCTCTTTGAAGTAGAACCTCGTGTGTGTATCCACGTCAATTACGGGATCAACTGGTTGACATCGCATCACAGTATAGGCCGGCACGGGTCGACGACCTCGCTCAGGACAGACCGATTTTATCAACGACGCAGCTGATGCATCCCAGGTCAAGTCGAGACGTTTATCGACACGTTCCACCTGGTGGGCATATACCTCAAGCATTATACGCATAACAGGATCCAAACGATCGGGAGATTCGGGTGTACTTGGGTTGAAAGCTCGTAGTTCGCGATACATGTCCAGAAAAATCTGTCGCTGTGATCGCGATCCTGAGGTGTTCGTTCTCTCTTTCACTTGCGTTTATTCCTCAACCTATGCGAAAACCATGCTTAAGCGTCATTTCTTTATTTCCATCCATATAGCGTCCGCTAACAGTGACAACAACGCCCAGACTGCCAAACGTTTTTTCATTAAAACCTGACACTGAAACTGCTACATTTTGCAGACGTTTCTCATGCTTGTCTATAGAATTGCGAAGATTACCACGAAGATCAGCCTTATTCAGTCTTACTATATCAGAATATTCCCTTTCCCATATCTTGCAACCGAACTCTGGTGAAAAAGGCAATTGGCCAAGACGTGTACTCAATATGAGACCAACAGAATAAATAATTGATTCTTCAAGAGTGCAGCGAGAGAGGTACCCTTCCCTGAGTACCAGAGGCAGTGACAGGTATTCCATGCAGTCGCCTAATTGATCTTGACTATACCGCCTTTGATGGTTGTCATAGCTGAGCCTTCTAGATTAGCCTGAGTCCCTGAAGCTTTGTAACTTATTCCCCCTTTGGCTTCGTAGTTCATACCGCCCTCGCTCTTGAAATCGGCAGACCCTTTCAATTCCATATTGGCTGAAGCTTCAGCCTTAATATTGGCTCCAGCTTTTATTTTGATATCTCCAGATGTTGCCTCGAGATTTATATTGGCACCCTTCATACTAATATCACCGGTAGTCTCGATAGCAATTGAAGGACCGTCCATGTTTAACACAATGGTGTTTGTACTATCCTTCTGCGAGATCGTGATTTTTTCTGATCCATCAGCATCATCAAAACGAATCTCATTGCCGTTTCGCGTTCGGAAAACCTTAGTTTCAACAGCTTTATTGTTGAGTGCTTCCGAACTGGGAATTGGCGGTTTATCTTGGCCGTTGTAAAGACAGCCCAAAATCACCGGCATATCGGGATTACCTCGTTCATATCCAACCAGAACTTCATCGTCGATCTCAGGTAACCCGAACCATCCCCGTTCGCTTCCTCCATCGGGAGTAAGAATTCTCATGAATTGAGTTTCTTCATCCCGATGCCAGGGCAATTTGACTTTTATGCGTCCCAGATCTTCGGGGTCTTCATTGTCGGTCACGATACCAGTCATCAGGTGAGAGAAAGGTTGCTCTTCTCGCTTAAGTTCAGGCATTGCCAGTTCTAATGGTGTACACTGGAAGGAATTGTAATACTTGCCGGCATCGTCGAGTCGGTGACTAATTGTCTGCACCCAGTACTGCCCGTCTAATTTGTCCAAACCAGATATTTTGACACAGGAACCAATCATAATAGCCGGAACAATTGATACTCCATTGCATACTATCATCCTACCCGCTGAGCTCTCTGTTTCTCGAATGACTGCAGCATCCGATTTTGCTTGATCAGCATGCTTGGGAGCTGATGAGACACCAGTGACAGTGTAAATATCCTCGGAGCTTTCCGGTGAAACTCTGGAGATATCAGAAAGAGCTGCTCGAATGGACGAACGATCTGAATCCGATTGAATAACTTCCTTTTTCTTGGGGTCCCATACACGCCCATAGAACTTAGTTGGTGCTGTGCCTAACCCTAATGCAAATGACCCCAGCGTTTGCCTCCAGACCAGTTCCTCTTCACTGTTACCCTTAGCTTTCTCGATATTAAATGCGGTTCCATCGTAGAATGCAAACATCTGGTGCTCGGAAGCCAATCGCTTGATATAGGCATAGTCTGTCTCGCGGTACTGTACTCCCGAATCGATTTCGAGATTAAGACTCCCACTAGCAGTTGCCACAGGTGCCCCATCTATTCTTCCCTGCGTAATCTGGTATTCAGAGAGTATCTGCCCCGCAATACCTGAGCAATCCTGCCCAGCGCCGAAAACTTTGTTGCGTTGGTGTCCATCAAGTGCTACGGTCGGACTGTGAGCCGTTACAACTATGGTATTTATACCGTTAATACCATTATCTAGCTTAACTTCTGTGACCAAACCAATAAACTTCAGAGCACGACTTGAATCTACGATATCTCCATGAGGATTGATATCCAAAGAAATTGGTTTGCCAAGAAAAGCTGTAAACTTTGACGGATCATCGAATTCCACCGAGTCAGAAGACACACCTACATGACGGATATGAACTGTTAGTATATGATGCGCATCAACAAACTGATCTAAGCGCACCGTATGTATGTCAGCTTTAACCTCAGTACCATCAACAGAAATTTTGCATTCAGCCGGAGTACCATAATCGGTCACATGATTATCAAGTATCTCTTCAAATTTACCCGGATTCTTCATTTGATTATAATTACTTCCGGCCCTTGATTGGTCAACCATAAAACCTCATCAGGCTATTTTCGCATAAATAACTTGAGCGGAACTGGAATTTCCGCCCAAGACATTCGGCTATCTTACATTTCCCAGTAATTTTCGATTTCGGCGTCGCCAACAGCAATTTTATTAGCCGATATTTCAAAATACTGATAGACCTGCTCGTCTGCATGAGTTTTGACATGCGGAATGACTTCCTTAAAACTAGTAATAAACCCGTCAGTCCAGACCAGTTCCTTCATTGTCTCGTTATTTTTGTTAATGAAGATAACCTTACCACCCTTCCATTTGGGTTGGCTGGTATCCATTGCCCAGCGGGCAATATCCACATTACCGCCCTCTTCAGATTCTACTGTGATTTTAATCAAGCCAGCATGAGCCCTATCAGTAGGGCGACCGGTTTCATCTTTAGAGGTGAAAATCTCGTAAGTTACCTCATAGACATGTGGGATCGGTTGTCCGTCAATTTCGAGTTTTGGCCTGTGTGCCATGACTTTCTCCTTGCACTTTTTCGTTTATGGGTCGTTTTAGCTTTGTGTTCGAGGACCATGACAATTATAGACTTCAGATATCAATCATTGTCTTTATCCCCAACAACCATGCTATTTATCCTTTACTTGTGATCCGTTTTCATCGCCCCAGGCAGTGAACTCGATATTAAACGTTCGAGCTGGATACTTCGGGTTTAAGGATACTTTGATATCAATTTCCTGACGTTTCCGCATTTCTTCATCAGCGAAAACCTCAATCTTGTAATCCTGCAAGATGTTGTCGTCACCGCTTATTGCTGTCAGGAATTTATTCATGTCAGTTCGAATAGTATCCATAAACTTGGCATCAATAACACTAAACGTCTGTTTGTTCAGATAGTTACGCAATGACTTGTAGACATAATCATAAGTCCTGCGAATCGAGTAGACATTGAATGTCTCCTTGTTGAACAGAGTCGCGGCTCCCATAGCAACGGGCTGACCCTCAAAATTAACCATCGGGTTGACGCCTTTTTCGTTTATCTTACTGGCATCCGGCTGGTTGCACCGGAAATGCAGATACTTGGCGTCATTAATTTTGCCATTCTTGAAACCAGCCATTGGTTGCTGCATACCAACGGAAGTGTCGCCGAGAAACATCTTTCCCGCTACTGCTGCCGAGGGCGGAATCCACATATCATCTTCCTCGTACTCGTTTGCTGTACGTGCCTGTAAGTAATTCGCAAACAAAGAAACATATTGTTTGTGGGTATCCGAACTCATTAAGCTGTCAAAAGTAGGGTCTTCCAGCAAATCCATTATCTCCTCGACAGATTCCATGTCCGGCAAATCAGTCATGACATGTACCTTGTTTGGCAAGCCAAGCTGTCGAGCAACAGTATCGATATTTTCTACGCTGCCCAAGTAACCAGGAACAACGAACATCGACCAACAACGCTTAATACCCCACTGGCGGAATTCATCTGCAACCGCTCCTGACAGGGCTTCGAATTTATCTCGGTCGTCAGGATCCATCAGTTCCTCTCCGCTGACATTAGCAAACCAGGCAGCGACCTTATCATCCGGCTCTGCCTGAGCATTTGAGAAGAATTTATCAATAGCCCGATAGGTAATTTCAATATCACGACTTTCCTGGTGAACTTTTTTCATGTTCTTCTCAAGATTGGCCTCAAGCTTCGTAGCTTCTTCATTGAGACCTTTGCGGATGTCGTCAGGACTACCCGCACCAGACAAGAACTTTGACCAGATTTTCAGGCGTTCTACGAGTAGTTTACGCGCCTTGGCATGATCTTTCTTGGTGAGAAATTCCTTCCTCTGGAAATTCTTCTTGGGATCAAGCCATTCAACACCACGCACAAGGTCTCCATCAGCTGTCTTAAATGATGGCAACAATGATGTCAACTTCTTAAAATCCCCGAAGGTATCCCCGAGAATTCCGGCAAACTCCTCATCGGAGAGTTTTTCTCCGGCTTCTGCAGTCGGTTTAGCCTCAGCCGCTTCCGCCGCTTGGGGCTGCATTTCGTTTTTTTCTTCTTCACCCATTATATATAACCTCGCCAATTATTCGCTTAATAGATCAATATAGTAGTTCATAACCTTAAGCAGTGCTTCTTTTTTCTCGCTGTCTGCCAGGGTTTTCTTAAGAGCGTTGTTCTTTTTAAGCTGTTTGTCCAGATCAGCCATGATTTCCTTGCCATAGTAAGTTTTCTGAAGATAATCATTCTGTTCAATCAGTGATTTGGATGAGAAATCCTTCATTGCTCGAATCTTGAATTCTGCATTAACAGGTTCACCCTCAGTAGACTCTATTTGTGCCTCGAATGAAGGCTGGAACTTCTCAAAGACCATTTTGAGATTGTTGCATTCGACAGGGGTTACATCAGGGTCATCATCGTTGTTTAGCCTTGCCGCATAGAGCATTTTGTTCGATGGTAACAACTCAACGGGAAGCGAGTCGTCTTTCTTTACTCTCTCGGTGGCACCAAGAATAAATTTGGCCATGGTCCCTCCATTACCTTATCAGATTAACTTTTTCTATTGTTCTTGTTTGACGAACACATAGGCATCATCCTTAACGTCGATGGCTACGTGGTCTCCCTTTTCTATGCTTCCAGTAATAATATCAACCGACAATTTATTAATAATATCTCTTTCAATAATGCGCTGAATTGGCCTGGCCCCCAACTCAAAAGTGTAGCCGTCTTTGGCAAGCTTTGCCTTAGCAGGTTGACTGAGAGTAGCAGTGATATTCTGATCGCGAAGCATCTCACTGAGTCCTTCGAATTCCAGCCCTGCAATTATCTCCACTTGTTCTGGAGTAAATGTGTGAAAAATGATAATATCATTAAGGCGATTTAGCAATTCCGGTCGAAACTTTGAGAATAAGAACTGTCGGACTTCATCCATATTTACTTCGCGACCCTCACGGTCAGCATCAAGTATTTTGTCCGCTGCATAGTTGGAAGTCAACACTACTATACAGTTTGAGAAATCGACCGTACGGTTCTGTCCATCGGTTAGACGGCCATCATCCATCAATTGCAACAGGATATTAAACACATCCGGATGAGCTTTCTCAACTTCATCCAGCAAGACAATCGAAAATGGCTTGCGCTTGACAGCCTCAGTCAGAACCCCGCCTTCTTCGTATCCAACATATCCAGGGGGAGCGCCAATCATTTTGGCTACTGAATGTTTTTCCATAAACTCCGACATATCAAGTCGGACCATAGCATTCTTGTCATCGAAGAGAAACTCCGCCAGTAGTTTTGGGAGATATGTCTTGCCGGTTCCTGTTGGTCCGAGGAAAAGAAATGACCCAACCGGTCGATTCGCCATTTTTAGTCCTGCACGAGCCTTACGTACAGCATTGGCAATCGCTTTTATCGCTTTTTCCTGCCCGACTATTTTTTTAGACAGAAAAGCTTCCATGTTTACCAGACGATCCTTTTCGGCAGTCATCATCTTCGACAGCGGAATCCCCGTACGTCGCGCAACCACTGCGGCCACATCGGCTTCATTGATTACTGGGCTCAGGTTCTCAACTACTGCTTTTATTTCGCCCAATTGCTTCTTCTGACTAGCGAAAGTTTCTTTCAATTCTTTAATATCAAAATCATTTATAGCCATTACTTTGCTCCTGCAGCAGCTTCCAGGCGGTATCCCCACATATCCTTCAATCTTTCGAAGCGAAGGGAAAATTGATCATTAGCCTCATTTAGCTTTATAAACTCATCGGGATTCTTATCAGGGTCTTTCCCATCACAAGCTTTAATTAGCTTTTCTATCTCTTGAACTTGCTCTTCCATTTCAGGGATAGTCTGTTTGGCTGTTTCTTCTTTCACACTGAATGAACTTGCTGCTTCATCAACAATATCAAGAGCAATATCAGGAAGGTTCCTTTCGCTAAGATAACGAAGAGCGTACTTGACTGAACCAGCTAAAGCCTCTTCAGTGTATTGTATCTTATGATGCTCTTCGTATTTGGATATTACACCCTTGACAATTCGAACAGCATCATCAAACCCAGGCTCCTCTACTTTGACTCGTTCGAAGCGTCGATCAAGCGCTTTATCCTTTTCTATATACCTGGTGTATTCTTCATCAGTAGTTGCGCCAATAAGACGAATCTGTCCTCGCGCCAGGGCTGGTTTGACAAGGTTAGCGGCATCCATACCACCACTGCCACTTCCAGCTCCGGTCAGAGTATGGATTTCATCGATAAAGAGTACAATACGTCCACCGGATTTAACTACTTCACCAATAAGACTCTTGAAACGTTCCTCGAATTCACCCTTGTACTTAGCCCCAGCTATAAGCGACCCCATGTCGACTTCCATAACTTTAACATTCTGAATTTTTTCAGGGACACGACCATCAATAACAGCCTGTGCGAAGCCCTCAACTATAGCGGTTTTGCCTACTCCGGCTCCTCCTACCAACACAGGGCTGTTCTTGCGACGACGCAGCAGTATTTGTATAAGCTGCTGTAACTCGTCATCACGTCCTACCATTGGGTCAAATTCACCTGCAGCGGCCTGATTTGTCAGATCTATGCAGTAGCGCAGTGTTCCCGCTACTCCCTTCTTTTCCTCAGTACCAGTGGTACCTATGCCGGATGTAGTAGCTATTTCTTCAACCGATTTGGTATCGGCGATTGCTTTATAGATATCTTCTTTGGTGATATCAATTTTTTCGCGTACCTGCGGCGCCATAGCTGTTTTGGGATCGAAAATCGCTATGAGAATGTGCTCAGGTTCAACCAGAGCATCATACAGTTTGGCTTTCTCTTCCAGCGCCTGGGCTAAGACTTCCTGTACTTCGGGAGAGGCATTAACATTCTCGCGTGCTGTTGAACGACTCGACTGATCTTTAAGAAACGCCTCGACCATTGAAGCAACAACAGTCGGTTTTTTGCCGAGTTGATTGAGAATAGACTCTACCTCGGTGCCCTCCTGACGCACAACCGCAATCAGCAGATGCTCGACAGTGATCTCGGGGTGACGGAACTCAGACGCGACTTCCCGTGCGATTTTAATAACAGCTCTTGAATCAGAGGAATAACTGGCTATGTCCATCCTTGGTTAGTAACTCCTATTATTCAAATTAATACTGACTCTTATATATACTGGTACACACACTCCTGCGAGTGTCAAACCTTTAAGATGATACTAATCCATCAATGCGATGTCAAGCAGTTTGGGGGGAAGCCAAACAACGAGGTAGTTGTCACACCGTATCAGTACCGAATTCTATTACTTTACTTCAAACTCCAAGACTGGTGAAGATAGAGGTCCCAGCAGTATTACTACCCAGTACTTACCAGGCAGGGGTTCTATACTACATTGCTGCCTAAGATCGATGTTGAAGTAGGAACCGATAGACTTAATTCGACCACCCGGATCATTATCTTCTTCTTCATCTTCAGTTTCAATAACAGGGGGATCATCTTTTACTGTGCGTCCGTAGTAAATTCCCCGCGATTCCTTATGAGTTACAACAATCAGCAAATTGGCATCAAGATCAGAACCGAATTCAGACACCATATCTCCGTCCACTCGGTATGCACCGAATAGAAGCCACGGGGTTTTCATATCAAATGTGATGTGCCGTTTTCCCCCTTCAAAACATACATTAATCCCAAAATTTTCCTCTGGAAAGTCGGGGCTATCAGTACATTTTTCATAACTTGGATAATCCATTATTATTCCCTTACCATAGACTTGTTTTTCAGATGTAAACACACAGCTTTCCAATACAAGAATAGTCAATGAAACCAGTAACAAAATATTGAAAAATTTACTGAACAGGGAATCTCTGTTGCGCAATCTCATGCTTTGTTCCCTTTGCTGTGCTTAAATTTTCCTTTGCGCTTACTGAGATCAGCCCTTCGGACATATTCTTTACAAACATTACACAATTTCGTGCGCAAAGCACTGGACTGGTAATACATTATACAATTCTTATCCTTACAATGATGGCCAGTACCGGTGTCAATATGAGTTGAAGATTTCGCTGAAACAAGTCCTAGAAGATGACCCATTTCATGGACTCTTACGCAGTGTATCTCTTTGGCTGCTGATGCTTGGTTCGCAACGGCCTCTTCATAAAAACCAGTAGCAATATTTCCGTGAGGTTTAAATGTTCCATCCCCCCCCCATTCCTTTGAAGTTTTCAACTTTAATTCGATATCCACCGGTTTTTTCTTTGTGGGTGTAACCGGACCACCAGTAAGATCGATTTTTACTTTTTTATATATTTTGTTCGCCCCCGTCAGGCTTATCTTGCTTTTGTCCAGATTCTTCCATCCTAACTTAAAGCCAAAGATACTCGGTCCTGATGCATCCCTATATTTGGCGCTTTTCACCCAAGATGTACCACCATCATATATGTAATATGTGCCTGATTTGGGAGACGTGAATACAGTTTTCCACATTTCGATTTCCATCTCCTGATCCGAGGGATCAGCCTGATGATCAATAGCCAGTTCTTGCGCTTGGTATGGTGATCTCTCAGCCCCAAAATAGGAATTGGCAAATGAATGAAGCTTACTGGTCATTAGATTCCATTTGTTGTTCGGCTTATTATCCTTACCCTGGTTCTCAAACTCAATGTAGCAGTCCTTATAAGCTTGAGCTAACGCATCCTTTGGTAGGCTAAATTCTCCCCCTGTTCTCTTTTTCATCGATTCCATTTCCACCCAGAGCTTGCGCCACACTTCGTATGTCCCCGCCTTCTTGCCATTCTTATAGGTACTTTCGTCAGTGGCATATACTTCGAACTTATCGCCACCATATATTGATAACTGAAACTCCACCTCAGGCGTCCAGCCATCCTTGTTCACCTTAGTTTCTTTTGTTGCGGGACGAGAAAACCAGGTTTCAAAACCTTCCTTTTCATCTCCCTTCAGACCTGCCTTGTTCTTCGCATCCCCTTTTGAATACCAGTAAACCTTTTTCCCCGACAACGACGCAGATTTGTCACCTGATATCCAAGACAGTCTCGCTTTCAGCATAACAGAACGACCATACTCAGGGTGAGCCTTTTGGGAGGCAAATTTACTATCGATATTAATGTATTGCTTTCTGTCTTGAACTGGCTGCGTGGATTTGTTCCCCTTATGTTTTATCACTTCAACAACCTCAACTACGGTTGTCTTCGCTGCTACTTTGAGTTTTACAACTCCACCTGTTTTACCTTTAGCAATATTCGTTGCTGAGTTCTCGACCACTGTATCACCAGTTTCTACTTAAATCCGTCGTCATTCACCTTAGGTAATCGTATAATCCTTCAAGTTTGTAAACTCCACCTTCACCGTTCCCGGTGGTATGTCCTCCACCCTTGCCCTGCCATCACTATCGAGATTGCCTTCTTTGGTGGTGCCGTCCGGTAAATGCAATATGTACTTCTCATCTTTGGCTGGTTCGCCGGTCTCGTCTTTCAATTCTATCTCTATCCAATCTTTGAACTCAAGCAATCCGGATGCTTGTTCTTCCTTGCCATACTCGTCGTCCTCAATCTTGATCGTGAAAAAATACTCTGGTGGATTGTATGCTCCGCCGTAGCGATCCAGC
Source organism: Candidatus Zixiibacteriota bacterium (assembly GCA_003641415.1). Lineage (GTDB taxonomy): Bacteria > Zixibacteria > MSB-5A5 > GN15 > FEB-12 > B120-G9. The sequence continues at coordinate 12,210 of QNAG01000048.1, forward strand.
TCTTCCTGGGTGGCGATTTCATCTGTATCTTCGAAATACTGATATTCCCACTGCAATTCCATGCGACCACCCTCAATTGTGGCCGGTAGTTCGGTAATCTTATCGTGGGCGCTGTCGCGGTCGTATTCATAGATAGTGACCGTCACCTCAGTACCTTCGCGCACGCCGTCGACAAACGCTGACAAAGTTAAAGTGTCCCCTCGCCGCGCTTCCTTAGCGCTCCATTTCAAGTTATTCACCCGCACGAGTGGCACCACCGGAATTCGACCGGACTCGCCATCAAGACCGTTACCCGGAAACGAAACCTCAAAATAGACCTGATCGCCAATCTCCATATCTTCAGGGACTTCAAAATGTCCACGGTATTTGCTATTGCGTACCACATCAGAAATTTTGCCCAACTTTTTACCATTTTCGCTTTTACCGGTAATCTTAATGGGCGCACCATTGCCAACAAACGCCGTAATCACCTCAAATTTCACCGTCCCGCCCGCTGGCGCATACGATGATCGCCAGTAGACCGACACCAGAACAGGCTCCAACTGAACAGTATGTTCGGTATCAGTTGACTTGGTAAATTCTAGGTTCATGGCGTTATGTCCGTTAGTCGTTTCCCATAGGAACAAAGCTATCGATAATCTGGGCTACTTGCAAACCAATAGTTTTCATAGTCTTTTTTGTGAAATCGGCTTGAAAAGTGTAAGCTGTGTCTCCCGCAAGTAGGAAGACCTGTTTGCGAAAGACCGCTCTACCATCCTGGGGCACAGATTTATAAACGACCTCCAGTACTTGCCCCCCGCTGGGATGCTGCTTCTCTTCTTCTTTGACCACTTCAGCTCCGCCCATCGCATTGACAGTCTGTTCCATGCGTGGATTCGCATAGTCTTTGACATCATCAGAGTCCGGAGTATGATCTATCAGCAGTGTCAGGTTATGGTAAACTCCATCAACTTCCGGACCTTGGAAAAAGTATGCAGTCTGGTCAACCCAGTCATCGGGAAGGTCTATTTGTATTCCTATCATATCCTGCACCAGTGAGTATTGTTATTTATTACAGCCATCATTTCTTTATCACCTCGTACTGAACCCCCCAATACATATTGAGAAAGAACTTGTGTATATATTCCTCAAACGTGAGGTCATCGACCACATCGTCAAGCTCAACGATGTATTGTGGAAACTGTTCTTTGGCCATGGCAATAGCCTTGGTGTTTTTCACTTTGGTACGTTTGGAAAGATGCTCATAAAGATCGGCAATTTCCTTTCCGGAAGTAGGATCGTTCTCTTTCAGCTTAGTCGTCATCAACTCTATGAACATCTTCTCGTCAACGTCCTTGTAATCGATTATAGCTTCCACCAGACTACCAACGACATTAACTGCAGTCCCAACAGCCACAAGAACAGCACCCAAGGGAGCCAGTGGAGTAAGTAACAGAACAGCCCCCCCCATAACCAATCCCTTTCCACCGTACGAGACAACTGAATAGGCAAACTTCTTTCCGTCTCCGGTATCGGCTGCGGTATACATATCATAGATGGATATTCCCCAATCGGCAGCAGCTCCTGCCACTCCGGCGGCTTTGGAGATGATTGCTCCCGTGGGAATCTTATTTTGAATAGCGGGGATATCAAGAATACTGGTACCGAAGCCGTAGAC
>QNAG01000049.1 GCA_003641415.1 Candidatus Zixiibacteriota bacterium
AACTAGAGTGAAATCAACCCGCACCAGGTGAAATGTTTCTGCCTCAAAGAAGAAATCTCCATTAATATAAGATTCCTCCTCGATTTTGGAATGAACCGAAAATTGATGACATACATGGTCGTCAATTTTATCTTCAGTTACCCCTTCGTAAATAATGTCGTAGTATTCCCGCGACTCGGGATAAAATGGAAGAAGCATCGGACGAGAGATAAAATTCTCTTTGCGTTTGCGTCTTTTTTCAATTCTTTCGGTTGCTTTTTCGTCTCGTTTTTCCGCTGACTGTAACTCATTCTTATCATAGTATTCCAGGTATTCTTCATGGAACCAGGTGGTGTCGTCGAGGAATTTCAAATAGACCTTTTTGAAAAAACGGGATTTCTCTTGAAAAATCATCTTGTTGTCATTCTCGCCGATGAGAAGTTCGGTATCAAAGGTCACATCTTTGATTTGCTCCCGTTGTTTTTTCTCTATGTTGACAATTTGTTCTATAAGAGCTTCAGGGTCTATCCCTACCGCATGCTGCTGAGCCGCTGCGGGTATCGCCAGCATCAGCAGCATAGCTATTATCAACCAACCTGAGACGGCTTTCATTGAGACTCCCTCTCAATTTGGATGAACTTGATGACATCATCTGCAACTATGTCATCAACGATTTCAATCCCGTACAACACTTGCCCGAAAACAGTGTAGCGACCTTCAAGATGAGGTTGCGGCAGAACCGTGAAAAAGAACTGAGACCCTCCTGTATCCTTGCCTGAGGTGGCAATTCCCAGAGTGCCTTTCTTGAAAGGCTCATCGGAGTATTCACAGCGGAGATAGTAATCGGTTCCTCCCCAGCCATCGCCGCGCGGGTCACCTCCCTGGACAACGAATCCGGGGATAACGCGATGAAAACACAGGTTTTCGTAGAATCCGCTTTTAGCAAGCTCAATGAAGTTAAGAACTGTTAGCGGAGCTTTATCAAAATACAACTCAATTTCGATATTACCTTTTGAGGTTTCGATAGTTGCATAGGGGTTCTTCTTATACTTACTCAAAGCGCGTTTGATTTTTACTTTACTTAAACGGGTTTCAGCGATGAGAGAAATTGTCCTCTGTAAATTGTCAGGTAGTTCCTGTTGCAGATTATCGGCCTCGCGGCGTACAATGTAATCATGGTCTTTCAGTCCCATCTTTAGTATTTCCAAAGCGAGCGAATCACGAGGTTCTTCGACAACAAAAGATCGCATAGCATCTACCAGCGACCGCCTTAAATCAACATTGATTTTATAACCTCGCGACATGATAGTATGCAGGACAGGCAGATATTCATCCATTTTCCGCTGAGCGATTTGGTCGACAGCAAGAGCATTAACGACATAGTCGCTGTCGTTAAGAGCTTGGTCGAGATAGAAATTGATATCAGCGCTATCGACTTCAATCAAAGCAGTGAAAGCCGCCGCTCGCACAGAAAAGTCATTATCACCAAAAAGAATTGCAAGTCGAGGGATCACGTTTTTGTTTCCAATTTCTGCCAGAGCTTTGGCACAGGCTCCCTTGACGAAAGGATCATCCTCACGTGAAAGCGAATCAACGTGGTTAAAAGCCCTGTCCTTCAGGACCACAGCCGCGTAGTTAACAGTGGCGGCCGTTATATTTGGGGAGCGCCGCTCGGCTGCCCGTTCCATGGCGGTTTCCACACCGGTAATATCTACAAGTCGGCAGAGGGCATTAACCAGGGCGACAATAAGCTTTTCATCAGTTTCGGTCTGAAGTTTGCGAACCAGATTTCCTGCGTTTTTTTTCTTCTTATTAGCGCTGATTGAATTAATTGCCTGGGCTACCACATAGCGGTCAGCATCATTGAGAGTGATATTTATATACTTATCAGCCTCCGGAAGTTTGGTGCGACCCAATCCACGCACAGCCAAAGTTCTCAAATACGGATCGGGATCGCCAAGATAATAAACAAAGAAATCCATCGCTTCCGGCGCTCCGAACCGGGACAGCATGTACAGACCGGCTTTACGCACAACGTCGTCAGGTTCACTCTCAAGAGAGCGTATCACCTGAGGAATAGCGCCTCTGGCGCCTGCGCGAAAAAGAGCCATGATAGCAGCTTCTCGCACATCGGGCGAGGCGTGATTAAGGAACATTAATATCTGGGATATTTCCTCTGTCATACTGCTGTCGGCCAGACGACCGGCAGCCTCCACAGCCTTAACTGTTATAATAGCCGGGCACTCATAAGCAAAGTCCAGAAGGGGCTGGGCGAGGGTTTTATCCTCTGTCAGCCCTATAGCAAAAGCAGCCGTGGAAGCCACATTCCAGACGGAATCATTCAACATATCCAATAATAACCGACCTGCTCGCTTACCTCCAATACGACCTATCGCCAGCGCCGCCCGGGCGCGCACTTTTGGGTTGTCATCATCGAGGTACTGTCTTAACCGACCGGAAAGCTCCCGGCGGTCTTCGAGGTGTATTATTGTGGCGTATTTATCAATAACTGTAACTGGCTTGAAAACCTCCCAGAGGTAGATACCCACCAGAACCAGCACCAGAATAATCGCCACCAGGCGAAGCCTGCTAACCGTTGTATTCATACTTCGGAAATTACCCTGTTCACAATCAAGCGTCAACTTGTTTGATGAGCTGGGTCAGTCCCTGTATTTTCGGATGACGTTCTCAAGGCGAGGGTCTGATAACTCCGCACAAGCCTGATCAAGTTCAGCAATCCGGTCGGGGGTAAGTTTTTTCAGATGATCGGTAAAACGGCCAGTGCGAATTCTATCATACACTACCTGCATCCTCTCCCTGGCAGCACGGTCAATAATTTTTGGGCCGGTTTGCAAAGACCCAAACCGAGCTGCCACTGAGATTCTGCGGAGCATGCCTTCAATGCCGTGCTTCTTTATTAATTCAACAATCAGGTCGAGTTGATGAGCAACTTCCAAATATGCGTTTTCAGCCGGAATGCCATTCTCCACCAGAACATCGAATCCATTTTTAACCAGCGCCGCCAAGCCACCGCAGAGCACTGCCTGCTCTCCAAAAAGATCACCAACTGCTTCGTGCTCGAACGTGGTTCTGACCAGCCAACGTTTCTGAATACCCAGACCCATCGCAAGATCAATAGCGTTTTTTTCAGCCTGCCCACTTGAGTCCTGGTAAACACTATAGAAAGCCGAAATAGACCGGTCGCCGAGATACTTTTCACGAACCGCATCCCCGGGAGCATGGGGAGCAACCAGGATGACATCGGCATCTTCCGGCGGTTCAATATATCCGAAATGAACTGACAAACCGTGAAGAAATAACAGCGTGCAGTTTTTGCTCAGATTTGGTTTGATATCATCACGATAAACCCGCTCATGAAGATGGTCCGGAAAAGCAAAACAGATAACATCGGTTTTGCTGACCGCATCGCCAACGGTTGTAATAGTTGGAATATTGTCCTTTTTCGCAATCGCTATAGAAGGCGAGCCTTCTCTAAGTCCTACAACAACATCATAGCCGGAGTCGCGTAGATTGAGGGCAATCGCCCGCCCCTGAGAGCCATAGCCAATTATGGCTATCTTGTGGTTCGATTGATTAAGTGGTTTATTCATATGAAGAATATAATCCCTTTCGCCGGCTTTGCCAATTGACAAATGAGGGGAACTTTATTGTCTTACTATTATGTTAGATTTCGATAAAAGCGTTCGCAATCTGGTCAAAGCTGCTCTTGAAGAAGATATCGGTCCCGGTGACATCACATCTCAGGCATGTCTTGAACCGGAGAGAATTACGGCAAAGATAGTAGCCAAGTCTGAAGGTATCTTGTCCGGATTAAAGCCGGCGTTGATGGCTTTTCAAATTGTTGATTCAACCAACAAAATACGGACGCTTCTGAAAGACGGCGATCGCTTCAAACTGGGTGACACTATTATTGAAATAAACGGTTTCAATCAGTCCTTGCTGGCCTCCGAGCGAGTAGCTCTCAATTTTCTTGCTCATCTTTGCGGTGTCGCTACCCTGACCGGCAAATTTGTGGATAAGGTTCGCGAAAGTGAGTGCCGTATCCTTGACACACGCAAGACCACTCCCGGATGGCGATTTCTGGAGAAAGAAGCCGTGGTTCACGGAGGAGGTGTCAATCACCGGTACGCTCTGTATGACATGGTTCTGATAAAGGACAATCATATAGCCGCTGCCGGTTCCATTACACAGGCAGTTATCAGAACACGCGAATTTCTGGCTGTCCCCGATTTTTCATCTCAGTTTGGTCGTGATGGGACACAGGTCGAGATTGAGGTTGAAATTACTTCGCCAGACCAACTCAAGGAAGCAATATCAGTCGGTGTCAACCGCCTGCTGTTGGACAATCAGTCTTCCGTCGATTTGCGAAACATGGTCAAATGCGCACGAGAGATAAATCCTGATGTCAAATTGGAAGCCTCCGGCAATGTCACTCTTGACAATGTCTCCGAAGTTGCCGCCACCGGCGTTGATTATATTTCCATTGGCGCCCTCACACACTCTGTGCCGGCTTCTGATCTGAGTATGCGTATTGTTGAATAGCCTCTTTTATGAACCAGCCCGAAACTGACAAGCTTGCAGATGATATTTTACTCTTTTTGAGAAACCCAATAGGCCAGGTTGTTTCGTTGAATCTTCTCTCCACTACTTTCAAAGTGAGCGCTCCGCAAATCCGAGCTGCTCTTAGACAACTGGAGAACTGGGGTTACGGTGTGACAGTGACTGCAACTGATGCCTGTCTTACAGCAACACCATACGTTCTAACCGAAACGGAAATAAGCTATAATCTCGATACTGAGTTCATTGGCAAACGCATTATGGCTTACAATCGGGTTGGTTCCACCAACGACTTGGCCGCCGAACGAGCCAACGAAGGGGCTGTCGATGGCACCGTGATAATCGCGGAAGAGCAGACCAAAGGGCGTGGGCGGCTGGGTCGTTCCTGGCACTCGTCACCTGCATCCGGAGCATATATATCTATCATTCTGCGGCCTTCATTTACCCCCGATAAAGCTCCCGGAGTTTCACTTCTGACCGCTCTTGTTCTCGTTGAATGTCTGCAATCGTACTGCTCCAAAGGAGTGCAAATAAAATGGCCCAATGATGTTTATATCGAAGGCAAAAAAGTTGCCGGTATTCTGACCGAATTGTCTGCTGAAGGAGCTGGTATTCATCATTTGGTAGTGGGCGTGGGGATTAATATCAACAATGTGCTATCGGATTTCCCGCCAGAGATAAGCGGCACAGCTACTTCTGTGCGTATCGCTTGTGGTCGGGTTATCAACCGCGTTGGCCTGGTGCAGAGGTTTCTTGAACGTTTTGAATCAGAATATATCGCTTTCTGTCGTGATGGACTAATTTGCTGCATAGATCGCCTTCGTCGGTATTCTTATCTCAGCGGTCGACAGGTGAAACTCTCCTCGGGTAACCGTATAATTGAAGGGACAGCAATAGATATCGATGCCAATGGGGCTCTCATTGTTGAGAGAAACGGCAAAACGATTGCTATCACCTGCGGGGAAGTGACTGTAATCAAAGATTGATAAGGAAGGGGCAAACGCAAGATTTGAGATAACAACGAAAAGTGATACTGCAAACATCATTCTCTCTTGGACTTGGGCTATTTTATGATTATACTACGGATTAACCTGAAATGGGATGAACCGTGGCTAACAGCAGTCGAAACAAACGAAATCAGCAGTATCTCCATATCAAAGGTGCGAGGGAACACAATCTTAAAAATATCGATGTAAAGATACCTCGCAACACGCTTACCGTGATCACTGGACTTTCTGGCTCCGGTAAAAGTTCACTGGCTTTCGATACTATCTACGCTGAGGGTCAACGGAGATACGTTGAATCTCTTTCAGCCTATGCCCGGCAATTTCTGGGGTTGATGGAAAAGCCTGATGTTGACTTCATTGAGGGATTGTCACCGGCAATATCTATCGAACAGAGGGGAGCTGCCAGGAACCCGCGTTCAACCGTAGGGACTGTAACTGAAATCTACGATTATCTGCGACTTCTGTTCGCCCGTGTGGGAGTACCGCACTGTATCAGGTGTGGCCAACCGATAACGCAGCAGACAGTTCAACAAATTGTTGATTCTATTTTGAGTTTTGAAGAAGGTACCCGCTTGATGGTTCTGGCTCCATTGGTTCGCGGCAAAAAGGGAGAGCACAAGGATATTATCGAAGGAGCGCGCCAACAGGGTTTTGTGCGACTTCGCATTGATGGCAAAGTGGTCGAAGCTGATACAGAGATAGTATTGGATAAAAATAAGAAACATACTATCGAAGCAGTTGTGGACCGTTTGATAGTGAAAGCCAAGTCAAAAGGCCGCCTGGCTGATTCGGTCGAGACAGCATTGAAAGCCGGACAAGGGACAGTACTGATAAACATCAAGAAACAGGACCTTCTCTATTCTGAGCAGTTCGCCTGTCTCAACTGTAATATCAGCTATGAGGAGCCCAGCCCGCGACTTTTTTCCTTCAATTCTCCTTTCGGTGCTTGTCCGGTTTGTGACGGTTTGGGGCAGAAAATGGAGATCGACCCCGATCTGGTTGTCCCGGACTGGTCGAAATCTATCAGCGAAGGAGCTATCCGTCCGTGGGGTGGGGCTGACATGCCAAATTGGTATCGCTATATGCTCAAAGGTGTTGCTCAACACTACGATTTCAAGTTCTCGACTCCCCTCAAGAGACTATCGGAAAAAATTCGGCAAGTTCTTATGTATGGTTCCGGAGACGAGGAAATAACCTTCGAGTATGAACACGCTTCGGGCAAGGGACGCGCATCAGGTGTGTATAGATCTCCCTTTGAAGGCGTTATCCGGCATCTGGAACGACGTTACCGCCAGACCGAATCAGCAGGTGTGAGACAGTGGATTGAGACTTACATGACTATCACTGACTGCCCGTCATGTAAAGGAACCCGACTTCGCCCGGAAGCATTGGCGGTTATCATTGACCGAGAGACAATTGACACAGTGGCAGCCATGTCGATCAAGCAATCGGCACTTTTTTTCAAGAATATCAAACTGTCCAAACGCCAACATCTGATAGCTAACCAGATTCTCAAGGAGATTAGGGAGAGACTTGGTTTTCTATGTGATGTAGGTTTGGATTACCTGACCCTGGATCGGGCGGCTGCGACTTTGTCGGGTGGGGAAGCCCAACGGATTCGCCTGGCTACGCAGATAGGCTCCCGGTTGGTAGGTGTGCTTTATATTCTTGACGAACCCTCCATTGGCCTGCATCAGCGTGACAACCGTAAACTGCTCAATACACTCACCGAACTGCGAGATATCGGCAACACTGTCCTGATTGTGGAACATGACAGGGAGACCATCGAAGCTGCCGACTACGTCCTTGACTTGGGACCGGGTGCAGGTGTTCACGGAGGTCAGGTGGTGGCAAGCGGAACGCCACGCGATATCCGCAAGTCCAGGAAATCAATTACCGGACAGTACCTGGCCGGAAGCCGCAAGATAGAAACCCCGAGCACTCGCAGGAAGGGACTTTTGCTTTCTCTCGGATTGCGGGGCGCTACTGGCAATAATCTCAAGAAAGTCGATATAGATATCCCTCTGGGTACTTTTACAGCTGTTACCGGTGTTTCCGGATCCGGCAAATCAACCCTGATCAATGAGACCATGTACCCAATTCTGGCTCGACATTTCTACCACAGCCGCAAAGCCCCCCTGCCGTATGAAAGAATCGAAGGGCTGGAGCATATCGACAAAGTAATTGATATCGACCAGTCTCCTATTGGGCGAACACCAAGATCAAATCCCGCCACTTATACTGGCGTATTCACACACATCAGGGACTTGTTTGCCGGTCTTAACGAAGCTAAAGCGCGCGGATATTCCCCCGGTCGGTTTTCATTCAATGTCAAGGGTGGTCGCTGTGAGGCGTGTCATGGTGATGGAATCATCAAAATTGAAATGCACTTCCTGCCGGATGTGTATGTGCCGTGCGAGGTATGCAAAGCTAAACAATACAACCGGGAAACACTCGAAATTGCGTTTAAGGGGAAAAACATCGCCGATGTTCTGGATATGACTGTTGATGAGGCCCTGGTATTTTTTGAGAATATTCCCCGTATAAAAAAGAAACTCCTCACTCTGCACCGTGTTGGTCTTGGGTATATCAAGCTGGGGCAGCAAGCCACTACGCTTTCAGGCGGCGAAGCCCAACGTGTGAAACTGTCCGCTGAATTGTCGAAATTAGCCACCGGACAAACGGTTTATATTCTTGATGAGCCTACTACCGGTCTCCACTTTGAAGATATTCGGATGCTGCTGAAGGTACTCAATGAACTCGTTGATCGCGGCAATACGGTGATTGTAATTGAGCACAATCTGGATGTAATCAAAGCGGCCGACTGGGTTATCGATATGGGACCGGAGGGCGGTGATGATGGTGGCAAAATTATCGCAACCGGCACTCCGGAGGATCTGACTCAGATATCGCGTTCTTATACCGGCCAATTTCTAAAAAAGGCGCTAAACGGTCAGGCTCTTTAGGGAAGTTGTTTGACTATTCTTATTTGTTATTATGCCTGAACTGCCTGAAGTAGAAACAATCGTGCGCGGTCTGCGAAAAACGGTCGCAGGCAAAACGATTACAAAGGTACACGTCAATGCCCCCCATTCTTTGATTCAGGTCTCCGATTCCTTCGGTTCCAAAAGTTTTGCGGATGTATTGCAGAAAAGGCGGATAATTCAAGTTGATCGTCGTGGTAAGAACATTCTGATAGCTCTGAACGGCGACATTACCCTCTGGGTTCATCTTAAAATGACCGGACGGTTTGTTCATATTGAGTATAATCATCCCGTTAACAAGCATGACCTCGTTATCTTTGATTTCAAATCTACTTGTACTAACCGGATTCGTTATCATCTCCGTTTCAACGATTACCGTCGCTTCGGAAGATTGCGTCTATTTCATAATGACGAATTGTGGCTTCAGAAAGCTCTTGCAAATCTTGGCCCGGAACCGCTGGAGATTAGTCGCGATGAGTTTATATCTCTTTGCCGTGGAAGAACCCGTATGATAAAACCGGCTCTTCTGGATCAAACCTTTCTGGCCGGTTTGGGGAATATCTATACTGATGAGGCTCTGTACGCCGCCCGCATTCATCCACGGAAGATTACATCGACCATCTCCAGAAAGAAGCTCTATGAATTACATGGACACATCCAACGGCTCTTGAGAAAAGCAATACGCCTGATGGGCACAACCGTCGACAGCTTTAGTGACCTGGATGGTCGAGCAGGTCGTTTTCAAAAGTATCTTCTGGTTTATGGTCGCGAGGGAATGCCGTGCACACGATGCGGAACAACTATTATCAGGAAAAAGATTGGCTCGCGGTCGGCACACTTCTGCCCGCGTTGTCAGCGTCTTCGCAGTAGAAATACAATCCACTGACCGTGTTTCCTAACTTTACCGACCATACACACATCCGGGAGTAGACGAGAGTTGACAGTTCTCATGGATTATCTTACTTTTTCCTGAGTGTGGAATTTGATATTACATACCCGGAGGTGAATCTCATGCAAGACAATCCTATATTAGAAGCAATGCTTCGGCGGAAGTCTATTCGTAAATACACAAGCCAGATTCCGCCGGATGATATCATCACTTCTGTTGTTCGTGCTGGACAACAGGCGGCATTTGCGAGTCAGTTGGGTAGTATTATGCTGTCACGAGACGGGAAGAAACACCCGCTTGGAGCCCCTCTATTGTTCACGATACTTGTAGATTTGCATAAGATGGAACTCATCATGGCGCAGCGCAATTGGAAAATGGTCACTAATGATCTTTCAATGCTGCTGTTTGGTATCCAGGATGCCTCTCTAATGGCCGAGAACATGGTAATAGCTGCAGAGAGTCTGGGAATGGGGAGTTGTTTCCTGGGAATGATTCCTTACGCCGCAGCACACTTTGCGCGAAAGCACAAATTACCGCGCCACGTGTTCCCGCTCGTCCAACTGGCTATGGGCTATCCCGATGAGGCCCCACCACCACGCCCTCGATACCCGATGGATTTTGTCCTTTTCGAGGATGAATACCCTGAATTCAATGAGCAAACTGTTAAGGAAGCAATGAAAGTAATGGATGATGGGTATATGGCACAGAGCTATTACCGCGATGCCAATCTGATGATTCCTCTGGAGGGAGACCGTGAAGAAACATACTCATTCGATACCTATGGTTGGACAGAACACATCTCTCGAAAATGGGGACAATGGAATTCCTCAGTAGAAGAACTCCTGGAACAGTTTGCGGAATGTGGGTTTTCTTTCACCGATGAAAAGGAGCAGAGTAAATAGGGATACTTGTTAGTTATCAGGGGATTTATATCAGAATTGCTTATGCGAAAGACCAGTCACTATCCGGTGATTGGGCTTTCATCAAGGTGAAGTTCCGTATTAAAGAGACCTATTCTTCATTGTTTACTTCAGCAACAGCATCTTATTAGCATCAACAAAGTTACTGGTTTTCAAGGCGACAGAAATAGACATCACTTGATACATTATATCCGCAAAGCTGCGACACAATCAAAAAGTTAATGTTCTGGCAGTAGTAATACTGTTAATCCCTACTTACGCTCAGAGCATGAGCGAGAATCCATTCCGACCTATAGCCACATGCTTGTGGATACTTTCATATAATAAAGGATGTTCGCTGTGGTGCTATTTATCCAATTGACAACATTTCCACTGCTCGATAGATAATTAAAGATAAAATAGACCAATAAACTATAGTTTTTTGCTTAAAAAGCTCCGAAAGCTATCTTATTCTATTGACAATTTGTGGAAAGGGATATTTGTTTGGAAACTAACTGTCAACAATTAAACAAAAGAAGGAATGCCATGGAAGTGAAAATCGATGAAACTCTGGATGTAAAAGGGCTTACCTGTCCTATGCCAATTATGAAATTGGCAAAGGCAATGAAGGCTCTCGAATCAGGAAAAGTGCTTGAGATGTTGGGCACAGACCCCGGAACAAAAACGGATTTACAGCCGTGGTGTAATAAGACAGGGAATACTCTTCTTGATGAGAGTGAATTAGAAGGGGGTGTTTTTCGCTTTGTAATCAAGAAAAAATAAGAGAGGATAGATTGTTATGGAACAAGGATCAAACAAGTCTGCATTAAGCCAATTATTTCAGACATTCTTCTCGAAACATTGGCCTGTCTGGGTTGGAGGAATCTTGTTGGGGTTGCTTAATGTATTTCTCTTCATGATTAAAAGCCCATGGGGTGGCAGTGGTGGTTATAATAATTGGGGAGAAAACATATATCAAGCTCTGGGATTTTTTGGTATAGAAAACGTTACACCAACAAGCGCCAGCTTATATGGGATGCTGAATATCCTGATTATTCTTGGAGCTTTTGTAGGCGCTCTTATGGCAAAAGAGTTTGCTTTGAGAATTCCACCTGTAGGAGAGCTAATTAAAGGTTTTATTGGTGGGGGTTTAATGGCAATTGGGGCTAAACTGGGTATGGGATGTACTATTGGTGGATTTTTTAGTGGAGTGCCCGCACTTTCAGGTGGAGCAATTCTACTGACGGTAGGTCTGTTTTTAGGAACATTAGTTGCCCTAAAATACCTCATGTGGGAAATGGAGAATCTCCCAAGTATTAGTTCAGGCAAAAGCAAGACACTTTTGGCTGCTTCTGAAGGGCGAGGCGCTTGGCAGAAATGGCTGGGATTTATTGTTGTCATTATTGTGATTGTTATAGCGTATAGCTATTTTGGCAAAAACGATATAATGGCTTGGTTTGTAATTATTGGTCTTTTGCTGGGATTAATTTGTCAACGCTCAAGGTTCTGCATTGTAGCATCATTTCGCGACCCTTTTATGACTGGAAAATCATCCAGCACAATAGGTATAATTGCTGGTTTAGTAATTGGACTTATTGGGTTTACGATAATAAAAGAATTCGGAATTGGGGCGGGTGATATATCCATACGTTCCAGAGAGTTGACATGGGTATTCCCCAATTTCTGGTTAAGAGCTCCAATTGGCGGATTTATTTTTGGTCTGGGAATGACGATCGCTGGGGGTTGCGCAGTTGGAACACTGTGGAGATTTGGAGAAGGACAGGTTAAATTATGGGCAGCTGCCCTCGGTTTCTTACTAATTTCTCCCATAGCAAAGAATTTTATCGAACCGGGATTTGTTAAGCTTTTACCTCATTCTACAAATTTCAGAAACTTTATGCCTGACTATATTGGCTATGCATGGTCTGTTATCATTGTATTAGCGATTTTGTTAATATGGTATCTCTTTGTTAAATGGAATGAAAGAACCGGAAAGTTTAGTGCATACTAATCTGAATTATATATGCTTAAACAAATAGTTTCATTTATGTGGAGGCATTTAGCCATAAGCGGACATTTGGCTTTTGTCCCTCCTAAAACAAGAAAGGAACGGGAATGAAAAAAGTTATTATTAATTTTGTATTACTGTTCGCAGTACTTGTTTTGGTCGCTGGTTGTGAAGGTCAGTTTGATAATGCCGAGCAACTGGTAAAGGCGGCTAAAGCTAACATAGTAGAGATATCAGTCGATGATTTCAAAAACATTATAGGAAATGAAGAGTATGTATTGATTGATGTCCGTACAGCGGAGGAATTTGCAGCCGGCCATATTCAAGACGCTATTAATATTCCTCGTGGTTTACTGGAGTTTAAAATCACAAATAAAATTCCGGATATAAATACCAATATCATTCTCTATTGCAAAAAGGGTAGCCGCGCGTCTCTGGCTGCCAAATCCCTGGGGCAACTCAAGTATAAAAATGTAAGGTCCATCGCTGGTGGCTGGAATGCTTGGGTTGAAGCTGCTCCTGTACCAAAAAAGCATCAGATGCCTGAAGAAGTTAAACAGATGGTTTCGGTTTCAAAGAAAAGGATAACAGAAATCACACCTGCGGATCTGAATGGGCTGATAAAAAAGAAAGGTAATTTAGTTATAGTTGATGTTCGTGAACCCAAGGAATTCGAAGCTGGCAACATTCCTGGCTCTGTCAATATACCACGTGGCCTGCTTGAATTCAAGATCACAAAGAAATATCCCAATAAGGCAACCAACATCATAATATACTGCAAGAGCGGTGGGCGTGCTGCTTTGGCTGCTGAAAGCCTTAAAGATATTAAATATAAGAATGTAAAGTCACTTGCAGGCGGCTGGCAAGCATGGTCAAAATTCGCTGCTATTCCAGTCCCCGAGGTTAAAGCTGTGGTCGGTGCAGCGAAGAAGAGTATCACTGAAATCTCGGTGGATGATTTCAAAACAATGGTAAAAGAGGATAAAGATTTTGTATTGATCGATGTAAGACAAGCTGCTGAATATGCAGCAGGTTATATCCCCAATGCCATTAACATTCCTCGTGGTCTACTTGAATTCAAAATCTTGGGGATTGAAAAAGATAAGGACAAGGACATAATTATTTATTGCAAGAAGGGTAGCCGCGCTGCTCTGGCCGCCGAAAGCCTGACAAAACGTCTTGAATACAAGAATGTTAAATCCATCCAGGGTGGCTTTCTTGGATACACATCAGATCCCGGAAATCCGGTATCCAAACCGATCCAAGAAAAGAAGGCAGGAAAGGAAGTTGAATCAGTACCAAAAGTTGCTCTCAGTAGCGGTTGCGGCGGCTGACGAGTATTCTTAGGCGTAAGTGTTTGCTATAAATACTTTCTCTGTTTGGAAGTGAAGGAAAAATCAGTTTTATAGACCGAAACCCTTCAACGGTTTCGATATGACGCTCAATTAGTGGAACCCTTTAGAAGGGTTCCACTTTTGTTTAAGGGGTTGAAGGTCGGG
>QNAG01000050.1 GCA_003641415.1 Candidatus Zixiibacteriota bacterium
GGGGTAGTATTACCGCCTAAGGAAGATATACTCCACAAGATGGAATCGATGATCTTTCATTTCAAGATTATCACGGAAGGCTTCAAAGCCCCAGTAGGTTCAATTTACCAAGCTATCGAATCGCCCAAGGGTGAAATTGGATTCTATATCACTGGTGACGGTACCAACAAGCCGCGTCGAGTACGAGTCAGACCACCAGCATTTGTTAATTTGGCGGCGTTGCCCAAGTTGGTGGAGGGTGGTCTTTTTGCGGATGTGGTCTGTGCCATTGGGTCTATTGATATTATTTTGGGAGAGGTTGACCGATGATCCTGACTGAAGAATCGGTAAGAAAAATCAAGGAGAAGCTGCAGCAGTATCCCCAACCCAAATCGGTTATTCTGCCCGCACTCACAGTCGCCTATCGGCAAGTGGGGTATGTCGATGCCGACATCTATCGCGAAATCTCCCATATCATCAATATTCCAACAGTAGAAGTAGCCGAAGCCGCAACATTCTATACAATGTTTGCCAAAAAGCCACGAGGGAAATACCTCATTCAGGTTTGTCACAATATATCGTGTGCTTTGCTAGGCGCTGATTCGCTGATTGGCTATATTGAGGAAAAGCTCGGCATTAAAATCGGCGAGACGACCGAGGATAATCTGTTTACCCTTGTTACTGTTGAATGTCTGGGGTCGTGTGCCACCGCTCCCATGATGCAGATAAACCAAGATTATTACGAGAAACTGACCAAGGAAAAGGTGGATCAGATTCTTGAAGATTTGAGAAGTAAGGCGTGATGTTCTATTCTCCAGTAAGAACAAATGCTGCAGAAGTAGCCCAAAGTAATAGACTTCACTTGTTCAGATATGTCGAGGATCCAGAGCAGGTAAAAGTTGAGAAATTCGAAGAACACGGTGGATATGTCGCTTGGAAGAAGGTCCTTGCTGAGATGGAACCATCACAGGTGATAGAGGAAGTAAAAAACTCCGGTTTGCGAGGAAGGGGTGGAGCCGGATTTCCCACCGGACTGAAATGGAGTTTTGTCCCTAAAGATTCTCCCAAGCCGCGCTACCTGTGCTGCAACGCTGATGAATCCGAGCCGGGGACTTGCAAGGATAGGGTACTCATGGAGCGCGATCCCCACGCTATTATAGAGGGTATGGCTATAGCTTCGTATGCCATCGGTTGCCATCAGATGTTCATCTATATTCGCGGTGAGTTTGCCCACTGTGCTGACTGCATGGAAAAGGCCATGAAGGAAGCTTATGAGCATGGTCATCTGGGCAAGAACATTCACGGCAGCGGTTTTGATCTTGACATGATTGTACATACCGGCGGTGGGGCATATATCTGTGGTGAGGAAACATCCCTGCTCAACTCCATTGAAGGTGAACGTGGGATGTCCCGCATCCGACCGCCATTTCCGGCTATTGAGGGACTATATTCCTGTCCGACTATAGTCAATAATGTTGAATCACTTGCCAGCGTGCCTCATATCATTAACCATGGTGCTGGATGGTACAAGTCACTCGGGACCGAGAAATCATGCGGAAGCAAAATATTTTCATTATCAGGGCATGTGAAACAACCGGGCAACTACGAAGTGGAATTGGGGTTCTCTCTGAAGAAGCTTATTTATGATAAAGATTATGGCGGTGGTATTCTCGGCGACAAGAAACTCAAGGGCGTAATTCCGGGTGGATCGTCAACGCCTTTCCTGACACCAGACATGATAGATATAAAATTGGACTACGAATCACTGGTGGAGGGTGGCTCTATGCTTGGCTCTGGAGCTGTGATCGTTTTCCATGAAGATACCTGCATTGTTTGGGTTATCAAGAGACTTATTCGTTTCTACCGTCACGAATCTTGTGGCAAGTGTACTCCTTGTCGAGAAGGAACCGCATGGTTGGAAGAGTTGATCAACCGCATCGAAGCCGGACGAGGGAAGCCGGGTGATGTGGAAAAAGTAGAAGAAATCTGCGGCAACATTCTGGGTCACACCGTGTGTCCATTGGGTGATGCGGCCGTGATGCCCATTTTATCAACACTCAAGCTCTGGCGTGATGAATGGCAGTATCACATTGATCACGGTAAGTGTATGGTCAAAACGGATTTTGAATTTAAGTAAGTAATCTATGGCTGATGATATAAAAGACAAAGTAAAGACCGACGTCCCCACTGTAACATTTACAATGGATGGTCAGGAAGTCACTGTTGCCAAGGGCACAACTATTCTGGAAGCAGCCCGGTCTATAGGTATACATATACCAACGTTTTGCTGGCACCCCAAGCTTAAACCTGTGGGATCGTGTCGGATGTGTTATGTCGAAATTGAAAAATGGCCCAAGCTGGCTGTCTCCTGTGTTACTGAAGCAACCGATGGAATGATTGTTCATACCGAGTCCGATAAGGTAAAACGTGGAAGAAGAGCTACTCTAGAGTTCCTTCTGCTCAATCATCCTCTTGACTGTCCTACTTGTGACCAAGGCGGAGAATGTGAACTTCAGAATCTAACCTTCGAGCATGGTATCGATGACAGTCGCTTTGATTTTCAAAAGAATCGTTTCACCAGCGATACTGACAACACTGTTTTCGATGATAAGCGCATTGGCCCGGAGATCATACTCAATAGAAATAGGTGTATTCTTTGTTATCGCTGTGTTCGAGCTAACAAAGAGGCTTTTGGGGAATACGATCTGGGAGTCTATGAAAGAGGAAATATCGCCGAGATAAACGCAGCTCCTGGACAGCAGGTTAATAGCCCGTTCTCGGGAAATCTCCCGGAGATTTGTCCTGTGGGGGCATTAACAAGTGTTGATTGGCGCTATAAAATGCGAGTTTGGCTGGCCGGTAAAACCCCTTCAATATGTCCCTATTCCAGTTCTGGATCTAACATCCTGATTTACACCGACGACAACAAGAATTTGATCCGCAGGGTTACATCCCGTTGTAACGACGACATTGATGATGGTTGGTTATCTGATATTACCAGATATGGTTACCAGATAGCCAACTCTGAGGAACGATTGCAAACACCGCTGATCAAAAAGGAAGGCAAACAGGTCGAGGCTACCTGGGATGAAGCTCTCGAGGTGATTTGTAATCGGTTCAAGGAAATCACGGAAAAGAAGGGCAAGGTATGTATCGGCGGACTGATATCACCTTCTCTTGATAATGCTTCTTTATACTGTTCTTCAAAATTATTTCGGACTGTATTTAATAACAACAATATCGATTTTCGCACTGACTACCGCATGTTGCCCAATAAACCCGACAGCTATTTTGGCATGTTGTGCAATCGCTCTTTCAGAATTACAGATATCGATGATAGTGATGTGATAGTGGTGCTGGGCTCCGATCTTATTCGCGAGCATCACAACGAATATTTACGGATTCGTAAAGCAGTTAATTTTAACAACGCACGTGTGTTTTCGCTGAATCCATACTCAGTAAAATCGGCTGATGTTGCACAAGCTGAGATCGTTTACAATATTGGTACTGATGAAATTATTCTGGTTGCGATTGGTTTGGCTGCAATTGAGATGGGACTTGTCGAACAGGGGTTGGCTCAAGGCTTTAAGGAGAAGGTAAAGCTTGGTTCTCTGGCGGAAGCAACCGAAGTTTGCGGTGTGTCTTCTGATGATGTGAAACTTGTTGCTCGCGCATTGGCTGGAGATGGCAAGGTTAGTGTCATAGTTGGTGAACTGATTACTCGATCTCATGGTCGTGAGGCTGTTGCCTCTGCTCTGTTTAACCTGTCTCGGTTATTGGGAATTGATAAAAAAGGTCAAATGGCAGTGCTTGCTCGATATGCCAATTCCCGGGGGGCTGAGAAACTTGGACTGTTGCCAATCCCTACCGGTGCTCAGGTAGAAATGCTCAAAGCCATGTGGGGTAAGTTCCCGGATGCGGAACCTCAAACGACTGATGCTATGCTGGCCTTGATGCACAAAGAAGAGATCAGCGGTGGACTGGTTCTGGGGGGAAACCCAATCATGCTCTATCCCGATCGACAGTTTATCACCGAAGGGCTGGAGAAACTCGACTTCTTGGTAGCGTGTGATCTGTTTGAGTCGGAAACCACCGAGCTGGCCGATGTAGTCCTGCCTATGTCCAGTTGGGCCGAGTATGAAGGTTCTTATGTGAACCTTGAAGGTTGTAACCAGGTAGCATGTCAAGCCATCAAACATATTGGTCAGTCCAAGCCGGCCTTTGAGATCATTCGTTTGATAGCTGAAAAGATAGGGACTTCGTTATTTGAATCCGATGAACAGATGGCCACTGAGATTGAACAGTTGCTATCATGTGAACCCGACAATGCAACTCCTGATAATTTTGTGGATGTCTTACCATTGAGCGAAGAGGTTGATCCCGACTTCCCAATCCCCTTGTGTATATGTGACGATCCGCACCATACTGGAGCTTTGACTCAGAAAGCACCTTCGTTGACAAATTTTACTGGGGAGGCATACATCGAAATGTCTCCTGATTTAGCTGCCAGACTTGAAGTTTCCGAGGGACAGCCGGTGCGTGTGGAATCGCCGGTCGGTAAAATAGTCATGCCTGTTAAAGTATCGAAGCATATTGACAATGATGTTGTTATTATACCCAGGAATTTCTCGCAAATAAGAGTGACATCATTGCTGATGCGCAAAAAGCGAGTTGATCGAGTCAGGATTACAAAGGTGGACGAGTAGATATGTGGGAAATAGTCATCATATCGTCAATTAAGGTTTTGCTTGTCGTCGTAGCAATCCTGACCGGATGTGCCTACGCAACCTATATGGAACGAAAGGTACTGGGACACATGCAGCACCGCATCGGACCTTTGTATGCCGGCCCTTACGGGTTGCTGCAACCTGTAGCTGATGGCTTGAAGCTGATATTCAAGGAAGATATTGTCCCGGACAACGTTGAAAGAACCACTTATGCGCTGGCACCTCTCTTAGCCTTTGTACCGTCCTTGCTTACCTTTGCTGTGGTACCCTTTGCTGCAGATGTTGATATGTTTGGGTATCGAATCACTGGTGTTATATCCGATCTCAACATTGGTATCCTGTGGGTATTTGCGGTAACATCGCTTGGTGTCTATGGTCTGGTTCTGGCCGGGTGGTCATCAGGCTCAAAATATTCCATGTTAGGTGCTATTAGATCATCAGCTCAGATGATATCTTACGAAGTAGCCTACGGTCTCTCAATCATTGGGGTCATCTTAATAGCCAACACCTTTTCATTGCGCGAAATAGTGGAACAACAGGCAAGTATTACTGACTGGTTTGTCTTCAGACAGCCACTTGGATTTCTGCTGTTTATCACGTGTGCCATAGCTGAGACCAATCGCGCCCCGTTTGATTTGCCGGAAGCAGAATCAGAACTCGTAGCCGGATACCACACTGAGTACTCCTCAATGCGTTTTTCAACGTTTTTCATTTCGGAATATGCCAACATGATTGCGGTTTCCAGCGTAGCGACAACACTATTTTTCGGTGGTTGGCAAGGACCTTTGCTGCCACCGATTTTATGGTTCTGTATTAAAGTGTTCCTGTTCATGTTTCTATATATCTGGCTGCGAGCCACCTTCCCAAGATTCCGTTATGATCAACTTATGGCTTTCGGGTGGAAAGTGCTTTTCCCATTAGCGTTGCTTAACACAATTGTGACAGCAGGTTTGGTTATGCTGACAGATTGGTTGTGAGATAGGATAGTAATGAAAGAAGTCATTAAAGCTGTCGGGCACGTTTTTATTAAGATGCCGCAGGGTTTGTTAGTAACTCTGAAGCATTTGTTTAAGAAGCCAGTGACACTTGACTACCCACGCAAGAAAAAGCCGATGATGCCCAGATATCGCGGTCGCCACTATCTGGAACGTTATGACGATGGCTCCGAGCGATGTGTTTGCTGTGGTCTGTGTGCGGCAGCCTGTCCTGCGGATGCTATCTACATGGAACCGGAAGAGGGTGAGCATGGTGAACGCCGTGCCAAGGTGTATGAGATTAACCTCCTCCGTTGTATATTCTGCGGCTTTTGTGAAGAAGCCTGTCCCGAGGAGGCTATTTTTCTTGGACAGGAGTATGAGTTCGCAGCAGATAAACGAAATTCATTCCTGTGGACCAAGGAAGATATGCTGGTACCTCATCCGCGTAAGGACAATCCCTTTAAGAAGATTATTCGACGGGTGAGAAAAGTATATGGGGTAACGGAGCAATAGTCATGAGTTTGGATACTCTCATATTTGTAATTTCAGTCATAGTGGCCGTTTTCAGTGCTACCATGATGATTGTGCAGCGCAATCCCATAGCATCGGTGCTATACCTGATTGTGTCGTTAGTGGCGCAGGCTGTACTGTATGTCCAATTAGGAGCTCTGTTCCTCGGTTCCATATTGATTATTGTCTATGCTGGCGCCATCTTGGTGCTGTTCCTCTTTATAATAATGTTGCTTAATCTTCGAGGTAATGAAGACCTTGGAGAGAAATCACCTTTAGTGAGTCAGGCGACTAAGTTTATTGTCTCAATTCTGTTCGTGCTTGAGTTGGTGTTTGTAGTGCGAAGTGGCTATGTGGCAGAGAGTATCGCCACTGGTGTAGCTGATACTGGATCTACTGGGTTCGGTTCGGTTGAAGATGTGGCCTTGTTGTTATTTACCCGCTATCTGTATCCCTTCGAGTTGACATCGATTTTATTGTTGGCGGCTATCGTGGGAGCTGTGGTTATGGCTCGACGGGAGAATCGTGATATCCAGCAATCTATGTTTGTAGAACAAACGCCATCAGAAACATTTAAGAAAGGGCAGGGTTAGAATTTTATGGTACCTGTGTCTGCATACTTGATTGTGGCGATAGTTCTGTTTGGCATCGGAACAGTGGGAGTGTTAATATCGCGCAACATGATTGTTATGTTCATGTGTATCGAGCTGATGCTTAATGCTGCCAATCTGGCCTTGATAGCGTTTTCACGTTCGTTGGAAGTGATGGATGGCCATGCCTTTGTTTTTCTGGTGTTGACTGTGGCTGCTGCCGAGGCGGCAGTTGGCCTGGCGATCGTGCTGGCGATATATAGAAACCGAGAAACTATCAATATAGACCGCTTCAGTATTCTAAAATGGTAGGTACGTTGTAGATGTCTGATTACTTGTATCTCATACCGTTGTTTCCGTTGATTGGGTTCCTGCTTAATGGACTACTACTGGGACGTTTGCCGCGAGTGGTTGTCAATATCATTGCCTGCCTGTCGGTAGCAGCGGCTTTTATTATATCGGTACTTGTCTTCTTCGAACTAAAAGCTTTACCGCCTGATGTTCGCGTCATTGAGCAAACACTCTTCACCTGGATTCCATCGGGAATATTGCAGGTCAATTTCGGTCTCCTGCTGGATCCCTTATCAGCGATCATGATTTTAGTTGTGACTGGAGTTGGGTTGATTATCCATATTTACTCTATTGGCTACATAGCACATGATCCATGTTTTGGGCGATTTTTCACCTATATGAATCTGTTCATGTTTTCCATGCTGACCCTTGTCCTTGCGGATAACTTCCTGTTTATGTTCGTCGGTTGGGAAGGTGTGGGATTATGTTCATATCTGTTGATTGGTTTCTGGTACCATAAAAAATCGGCAAGTGATGCAGGCAAGAAGGCATTCATTGTTAACCGCATCGGTGATTTTGGATTTCTGATTGGAATGTTCATTATCTTCTGGGAGGTTGGATCGCTTGAGTTCCGGGTGGTGATGGAACAAGCGCCTGTTGTGTTTATTGCGGGCGGTTCCTTGATAACGACCATCTGCCTGCTTCTCTTTGTTGGAGCTACCGGCAAGTCAGCCCAGATACCTTTATATGTCTGGTTACCGGATGCTATGGAAGGTCCGACGCCGGTGTCAGCTCTTATCCATGCTGCTACCATGGTAACTGCTGGTGTATATATGATCGCTCGTACTAATGTTCTGTATATGCTGGCTCCTGATGCTCTTATGGTGGTGGCTATCGTTGGTGCGGTAACAGCATTTTTCGCAGCCACGATCGCTTTGACTCAGAATGATATCAAGCGGGTACTGGCTTATTCTACTGTCAGCCAACTTGGCTATATGTTTCTTGCCTGTGGAGTGGCGTCCTTCAGTGCTGGTATCTTTCACCTGATGACGCACTCTTTCTTCAAGGCGCTGTTGTTCCTTGGTGCTGGCTCGGTTATTCACGCCATGTCAGATGAACAGGACATGCGACGTATGGGAGGATTGGGGAAACATATCAAAATAACCTATATAACTATGCTGGTTGCTGCACTGACTATTTCGGGTATCCCCGGTTTTTCCGGTTTCTTCTCCAAGGACGAGATACTCTGGAAGTCATTCTCATCACAGCATGGACATCCGATTTTTTGGGTGGTTGGTTTTGTTACTGCCGGACTAACAGCATTCTATATGTTCCGATTAATTTACATGACGTTTCATGGCAAAGAACGCATGGATGAGGAAACGCGCCAACACATTCACGAATCGTCTAAGTCAATGACCATACCTCTGATGGTTCTGGCGGTTTTGTCGGTTGTCGGCGGTTGGATTGGGATGCCGCATATTTTTGGAGTGAGCAATTTCTTCGAACACTGGTTGGAACCGGTTATGGCTGGTGGAAGTTATGAACCAGTCTCTCACGCCTTGGCTGCGGGCGGTGGCGATGTTGGTATGGAATGGGGATTGATGGCTGCCTCAGTAGCCTTGGTGCTCGTTTCTATCTATTTTGCGCGTACCTTTTATAAGACAAAGCCCCAACTGGCGACCGCATGGCGCAAGAAAATGTCAGGTTTACATCAAGTCTTGCTAAACAAGTACTATGTTGATGAATTCTACGGAGCTGTTATAGTCAGACCCTTGATTGTATTTTCATTGTTCTTGTGGAAAGTGGTGGATGTGATCCTGATTGACGGTTTTGTCAACGGCTCAGCCCTTGTTTACGAGGGCGTGTCGGAATCTCTCCGACGTGTTCAAACCGGTCGACTGCGTAGCTATGCTACGTTGTTCGTATTCGGTGTGGTGATCTTGGTAGCATACTTTGTTATGGATTAGGATATGGAAAGCCAGATACTGACACTCGTAACTTTTTTCCCGTTGCTCGGCATTGTTCTCATGCTGGCGATTCCGAAAAATCAGCATGACTCGATTAAGTCGATCTGTTTAATTGTGTCGTTTATCACGATGTTGCTGTCGTTCTGGATGTATGCTATGTTTGATCCGATCGCCAATGGTATGCAATTCGAGGTTGATATCCCGTGGATTACCTCACTTGGAATACATTACCACATGGGGATCGACGGAATTTCACTTTTGCTGATAGTGTTGACCTCGGTTCTTTCTGTACTGGCAATTCTTTCCTCATGGATATCTATCACCAAGGCGGTCAAAGGATACTATATCTCAATGCTACTTCTCGAAGTGGGCATGATTGGTGTTTTCTGTTCTCTTGACCTGTTCATGTTCTACGTTTTCTGGGAAGTAATGTTGGTTCCGATGTATTTCATCATCGGACTCTGGGGGGGTCCAAGGCGTTTGTACGCTGCCATCAAATTTGTCTTGTTCACGATGTTCGGCTCATTGTTGATGCTAGTTGCGATTCTGTACCTGGTGTTTGCCTACCAAAGTTATTCCGGTGAGTATTCCTTTGATATGTTAAAGATGATGGAATTGCCGATTGCTTATGGGCCGCAACTCTATTTGTTTGGCGCCTTTGCTCTGGCCTTTGCTATCAAAGTACCATTATTCCCATTCCACACGTGGTTGCCAGATGCTCATGTCCAAGCTCCTACTGCGGGTTCTGTCATTCTGGCTGGAGTGCTGCTTAAGATGGGCACCTACGGATTTGTGCGGATTTGTTTACCAATATTCCCTGAAGCTACAGTTGCATATCTTCCATATATATGTGTTCTGTCACTTATTGCTATCATCTATGGTGCGTTAGTGGCTATGGTGCAGAAAGATGTCAAGTCTCTGGTAGCATTCTCGTCGGTGTCGCACATGGGTTTTATAATGCTTGGGATATTCGCCCTTAACCTGCAGGGGATCGAGGGGGCCGTGTTGCAGATGATCAATCATGGGGTGTCTACCGGAGCATTGTTCTTAATAGTTGGAATGATCTATGAACGTCGGCATACACGTTTGATAGAGGAATTTGGGGGTCTTGCTAAAGTAATGCCGGTTTTTGCAACTTTCTTTATGATAACTACACTGTCGTCTATCGGGTTACCGCTGACTAACGGATTTGTAGGTGAATTCCTTATACTGCTTGGGGCTTTCAAGGCTAATACTGTCTATGGTATTATAGCCGCCAGTGGTGTGATTCTTTCAGCATGTTACATGTTATGGATGTACCAAAGAGTTATTTTTGGAAAAGTGACAAAGCCTGAAAATGAGAAGCTGAAGGATGTCAACTGGCGAGAAAAGCTGATTCTCATTCCTCTGGTACTGATAATATTTTGGATTGGTGTTTACCCCAAACCGTTACTTGATAGAATTGAGCCTGCAGTTAAGCAGGTGCTGACGTATGTAAGCAAAGCTACCACAGTGAATATAGGCGAAGGTATTCAAATCGATCAGGCTCGAACAACCGATGAAGTTGAAATAATCCTTGGCGAAGTTGATCCCGTTAAAGTCGGTTCGGAAGGAATGGAAGAATGAGTGGTGTTATCATTTATACCAAGGATGGTTGCCCGTATTGTGCAGCAGCTAAAAAACACTACACGGAACAGGGAATAATTTTCGAAGAGATTAATATTTATCAGACACCATCTGCGAAACAGAAAATCCTTGAGCTTACCGGGGGAGAGGCGATGGTGCCGGTGATTGTAGATAAGGATGAAATTAAAATCGGCTTCGGTGGAGGCTGAGGTTTTTAGAGTTCAGGCGACGGTCGTCGCTTGCAGAAACTGAGAGATAATGATAGACTATACGTCCGCTGGAATAGATTTCGGATTGATCGCACCGGAGATTGCGTTGCTGGTAACAGCCTTTGTTATCCTTCTGATTAGTTCCATCAGGAGACTCAATGCTTTTCCCATATATATAGCGTTCATCGGGTTAGTGGTTACGTTGGCACTGAGTATCCAGCAGTGGAGTAATCAGGAGTCGGGATTTTTTGGTATGATTTCGTGTGACAACTTCGGTATTGCTTTCAAAATCCTTTTCTCGGCTACGTCGTTGTTGGTTCTGTTATTAGGGTATCGCTATATGATAGCCCGTGGGATTGACCGACCGGAGTACAGCGCACTGTTACTCATTTCTACAATGGGTATGATGGTCATGGCTAACACGACCGATTTAGTAGTGATGTTCCTTGGCCTCGAAATAATGTCTGTGCCGCTCTATGTTATGGCTGGTTTTGCCCGACGGTCACTGCGCTCAAATGAAGCCGCTATTAAGTACTTCATGATGGGAGCCTTTGCCAGTGCGTTTCTTTTAATGGGAATCGCTTTCGTCTATGGCGCTTCAGGAACTACTGAGTTGCGTCGTATCGTAGCCGATATAAGCTTTATTTCGAGTCGACATGGTGCCTACATCTATGCTGGTGCAGCTTTAATCCTTGTCGGATTTGGATTCAAAGTGGCTGCTGTGCCATTTCATAGTTGGGTGCCTGATGTCTACGAAGGCGCTCCTACTCCTGTAACTGCCTTTTTCTCAGTTGCTCCCAAGGCAGCCGGATTTGCAGTCATGCTGCGTATCTTTCTGTTTGGCTTTGCCGATCTCGAAATACTCTCCGATGTGTTCTGGGTGTTATCGGTTCTTACTATGAGCGTTGGTAATATCCTGGCTCTGCGACAGGGGAATGTCAAACGTCTCCTTGCCTATTCTTCCATTGCTCATGCCGGTTATATCATGGTGGCGCTTGCGGTTGGAGGTGAGGAGGCAGTGTCGGCAGCAATTTTTTATCTGGTAGCCTACACGATTTTCAACCTCGGTGGCTTTGCTGTTGTCACGTTGCTTGAGACTCGCTCGGGATGCCGGTCGAATTTCTCCGAACTTCCCGGTCTGGCGGCTACTCATCCATATCTCTCAGCGATCCTGGCGTTGTTTATGCTCGCATTGGGTGGGTTCCCACCCACGGTTGGTTTCTTAGGAAAGTTCTACCTTTTTGCAGCCGCAATCAAATCTGGATATATCTGGCTGGCAGTGATTGGAGTGATGAACTCATTTTTATCTGTATATTACTATCTACGAGTAGTTAAAGCTTCATATTTTGAAACTTCTGATGAACCATTTACTCCGGTGTCATATACACCTGCCATTGTAGCTGTACTGATAATAACAGCGGTTGGTACTCTGGGATTGGGCTTTTTCCCTCAACAGCTTCTTGAGTTCTCTCGTTCAGCTATCTTTGCGTTCTTATAATAGTTACGCAGAGAAAGAAGAAATATGGGGACAGATAAAAAGAGGCTGTCTCGAAAATCGCATGCGATTATTCCCGACTTTGTGCGAATCAAGTCCCATCTAAACATCTGTCCCCCCAATAAATATACAATGTCGGGTTAGTTAAAAGAAACCCAACACATCACTAAATCCCCGGTAGATTGAAACAGACCACCTTCGGCTCGGTCATCTCCTGAAGCGAGAACTTCAACCCTTCCCGACCAAGCCCGGAGTACTTCACACCGCCGAACGGCATGGAGTCCAGACGATAATCAGTGGATTCGTTTATCATTACACCACCACAATCCAGTTCATAAGCGGCTTTGAAAGCAACCTCGATATTGTTAGTGAAAATCGCTGCCAGTAACCCATAAGGTAGTGAGTTGGCCTCTTTGATTGCCTCATCAAGATCGTCAACCGGATACAGGTTTACAGTCGGGCCGAAGACCTCTTCGCGATGAATGATCATATCTGGAGTAACTTTCTCCAATACAGTTGGCTCGTACAAGGCTCCCTTTCGTTTCCCACCTGCGAGAAGGGTAGCGCCTTTTTCGATTGCTTCATTGATCCAGGTCTCGACGCGCTTCGCCTCAGTCTCGGTAATCATGGGACCCATGTCGGTTGCTTCGTTCATCTTGTCGCCGATCTTGTATTTCTTCGTAAGTTCGACAAAACGGCTCTTGAAAGTATCGTAGATATCACGATGCACCAACAGCCGTTGTACCCCGATGCAGTTCTGACCAGCCGCCCAGAAAGAACCGGAAACACAAGATTCAACCGCGAGGTCGAGATCGGCATCTTTCCAGACAATAACCGGCGAATTGGAACCAAGCTCCATACCGATTTTCTTGATGCCAGCCTTAGAGACAATATGCTTACCAGCCTCAACCCCCCCTGTGAAAGAGATCATCCGCACGCGATCATCGCTGACCAGCGGATCGCCTATTACTGAGCCAACTCCGGTTATGGCTTGAATAGCCTGTGGCGGTAAGCCAGCCTCAACAAGCACTTCGACGAGCTTGAGAGCCGATAAAGGCGTTACTGTGGCTGGTTTGAGAATCACCGAGTTCCCTGCAGCAATCGCCGGACCCAGCTTGTGGGCAACGAGATTGAGCGGGTCATTAAACGGAGTAATCGCCAGCACGACACCAATCGGAAAACGGTAGTAGTAGCCACGGCGTTTCTCACCACCAGGGAAAGAATCCCAAGGAATAGTCTCACCGAGAATGCGTTTAGCTTCCTCGGCTGAACAGGTGATAGTATTGACACACCGCGAAGCTTCTCCTCTCGCTTCCTTGATTGTTTTGGAACCCTCGCGGGCGATTACAGTCGCGAACTCGTCCAGACGATCAGATATGAGGGCGGCAGCTTTAAAGAGAATCTGTGCCCGGTCGTAAACGGTCATCCTCTTCGTGACCTCGAACCCCTTGA
>QNAG01000051.1 GCA_003641415.1 Candidatus Zixiibacteriota bacterium
AGAATCTCTATTTGTTTTAGAGCTTCATCTTTGGCTCCCTCTCCAATGGATAGCATAGCCACTACTGCTCCTACGCCAAAAATCACTCCCAACATAGTCAAAAGTGTTCGCAGCCTGTGCGTAGTCAAGGAGTCAAACGAGATCTGAAGAATACGTTCGTAGTGCATAAGAGAATCTACCTACCGCGTTTACGGCCACCGGGTCGCTTCGGAGGAGGTTGGGTCTGCCCCTTGTTGAGTTCCGGCTCAGTGGCTTTGTCACCGGGCAAGCCCTGCTCTTCAAGAGTGGGATCAATCAGACATATTTCCTCATTTCCATCCAATCCATCGACCACTTCAATACGTACATCGTTGCGACGTCCGACTGTTACATCTCTACTCTTGTTGTTTTTAAGGTAGACGACAGTCTGCCCTTCATTCTCAAAAACAGCCTCCAATGGCACCGAAACAACATCCTGAAGTCTCTCAACAATAATTCTGTTTGAGGCTGACATCCCTGGTTTAAGACGTTCATCATGTTTGAGGATTGTGACCTCGACATCAAAAACGTTGATCTTGGAGCCGGATTCCTTACGACGCGCCAGTGTGCTAATAGTAGATACACGGCCCTGAAACTCAACATCCGGATAAGCATCCAACGCCACAATTACTTCCTGACCAGTCTCAACTTTATTGGCATCCACTTCCGATACAGTGGTCTTGACCATCATCTCACTCAGATTAGGAATTTTAATCAACCCCATCCCCGGCCAGGGCGAGTCTCCTTCCTGTACTTTATCCATACTGCCCCCTTTCCAGATTTCCAAGTAAACCACAAGACCAGGGATTGTGGCGTTAATGGTCATCTGTGAAAGCTCGCGCTGAGCCAAATCAACCTTGCTCTGGGCTCGTGCAACTTCCACCTCAGCCTTATCCACATCGGCGGTGAGTTGTTCAAGTTTGGCTTCAAAGTTTAACTCGGCCAGTTCCAACTCCATGCGTGATTCCTCGGCAACCCGGGGGGCCTCATGTTTTTGCTCATCATAGTTGCGACGAGCCTTTTCCAAGTTGAGCTGAAGTTGTTTTTTCTGGATTGTGTACTCTTTCCTGGCCCGCTCGAGAGCGGAGCTATAGATCTTGAGGGTCGACTCGTAATCCGCCAGATCCGCAACCTGCTTGGTGGCGTCGAACTTGATCACGGGATCGCCTTTCTTCACTATCGAACCCTCTGGAGCCAACCAGGTAATCTGCAAACCGCGAATTCGAGGCGCCGAGAGCGTCACCGCTTGCGTGGCATCGATAGTACCGTTCTCATTAAGAGCGATAACAAATTCGCCCCGGCTGGCGAAGGTCATCGGGATGTCATAGGATTTGGTAAAGATGGCATCGACCCCCATGTAACCAACAATGATAATAACCAGAATAGATACTATGTAGATGATTTTCTTCACAGCTTTTCCCTTATCTAAGGATCATCATGAGATTACCTCAGCTTAATGACCTTTTTTCAGCATGAATGGATTAATCCAAAATGTTCAATTACATATAAATATTTTACTGACAGATCACTGTAAAGTTGCAAACCTCTTCACAGTTTCCAGCGACGGTGGGTCCACATCCACTGTTCCGGATATTTTCGTATTCCTTTTTCAAAGAATCTGTTACACTCGATAGTGATGCGTTCGATTTCCTGTTCGGGGTCGCATCCGGTTCGAGGATAGAGAGGTTCACCGGCTATCACTACGTGACGGTCATATTGTTCGCGTCGCATAAGAAATGGCAGCACCGGACTTCCGATTTTGACGGCGAACGTAGCCGGTCCCTTCGCTGCGGCTGCTTTCCGCCCGAAAAAGTCGATAGGCAAACCGTTGCCGGTGTGCTGATCAGCCACCAATCCTACCAGGTGATTAGCTCGAAGAGCTTTGTATGTACCGCGAATGCTGGTTTTTAAGGGGATTATCCCCACTCCCATAGCGCGCCGAAACCCATTGAACAGATCATCAACCTTAGCGTTATGCTGAGTACCGACCAGGAAATCCATAGGATAACCCAAACATCCAAACCAAGCCCCCAGCATCTCCCAACACCCGAAATGTGCTGTCGTAATGATTCCGCCACGCCCTTTTTCAAGGGCTTCGCGGATGTGATCCTCACCATCACCGACGATAATATCCAGCACACCCCGCCGCCCGGTCTTTCGGAAGCGAGAGAATTCAATCAGTGCACGGCCGATGTTTCTGAAGACATCTTTGACGATCGCATTGATCTGGTCCGAACTGAGTGTGTCGCCCATTGCTTGCTGTAAATTGTCGAGCGCTATCCGGCGACGAGAGCCTGCTACTATATGAACGAAAGAACCCAAACCAGCTCCGAATGCGTCTGCAGCGCGGGGCGACATCGTCTGAGCCAGTCGCACCCCAATCAAGGTGGCAGCATATTCCAGATTATGGCTCAATGACGCCATGGTTCGTCGTCGTCAAGCTGCTCTGGATTATCAGGATCACCATAATCGAAATCAGTGGAGTGCAGTTTTTCTTCTTCTTCCCATTGCCTATAGTAATGGCGACGCTTACGGTACTTAAGAAAAACCCCTACTATCACAACAATGGCTAAAACTAACCACAAATACATAGTGTCAACATATAGTGTTACAATGTTATAGTGTTTGCTCAAATATATTTCAACTTCGTCTTCGAATTCGCTGTAGTTCGATCCAGTGGCAGCTACCAAGGCTTTATCAATCGACTTACCAGCAGTTATCTGATCAAGGAAACGGTTAACAGCATTGATACCATACTCGTCAAAGAAATAACGGACTGTCAGATATGATTGAGAGTAAGCTACATGTGCTCTGTCTTCGTTGAAGCGGTTGACTTTTTCAATCTCCGCCAGAGGCAGGAACTCGCCAAATACTGCTGTCTTGCTCATCGTCAGGTTGTCTGACCAGCTCCACTCGGTCGAAGTCATCATAGCCATCCCCTCGTCAAACCAACGGGGGGGACGATAGAAACCGCAACGGCTGGCAATGACTAGGTGGGTGTACTCGTGGGCAAGTAGCTCCGCCAAGGATTTTCCAGGGTTGAATTTATCGGGTGACTTAATCGCAATCAGATGACGTGGGGGATAGGCAGCCGCTGCTCCCCAGTCGGGGAAACTTCCCCTGATAATGGTCTTGAAGTAACCTACATCGTCTACAATATAAACTTTGGCTTTGTAGTCCAACGTGTCGTGCAGCAACCTTCCCAATTTCAGACGGGTTTGGTTTAAAATGCTGTCGGCTTGTTCTACATAGACAGGGTTGTCCAGAAAAAAGATAAAATGTGATCTCTCGATTGGTTCGGGGGGCTGGTATCTTTCGGCTTGTGCTGTCGCACACAGAACTACAACAAACAGCACAGATGTTAGAACTTCTTTCATATTCATCAGCGTGTAAGGTACGGTGTTCGGGAGATGACTGCAAGAAAACTATTGACACCTCTTTCGACCCATTGCAACTTAATATACGCATTTCAGGTCCACGCAGAGTCTGTAACAATAGGAACCTGTGCCGGTTTGGGAGAAAAGTTTTATATTCAAGACAGCATTCGCGTGGGATCAATAGAGGAAGCTCTATTGGTTGAGAATACTATCAGGAAAGTTTGGGAAAATCACTCCAATTACTATTTCATTGAGGCAGAAATGGATATTGAAGAAAAAAATTGAAAAGTTCACCAAACTGGTGACGAATCTGACTGTGGAAAAATAAGTAAGAGAGAGTAATAATTGACAATTGGCAAACAAACCCGTCATATATTCCGTATAAGGAAGATTAACATCAAGAATTCGAGGAACCAATGAACCGAAAACTAATACCCTACCTGACAGCGTTCGTAGTTTTTTTGATCGCAGCAACATGCGTGGCGACAGATTTCTTTGAGGAATTCGAAGCCAACTACAAGGTTCTAGATCAAGACCTGTTAAACAACATGGGTGAAGTAGCTGCTGTCAGCAACTTCGTTTATCAAAAAGATGTCTCCACTTTCACACTAAAAGAAGGAACTATTCATCTCCTGCGTTACGTTCATGGTCGTCCTACAACTGCCATCTTCATTGGTCAAGGGCACGCCTCGATAACGATTCCTTCTCACACCGAAAGACAGGGATTGCTTAAAGTTGCAGGGGACAGTACCGTAGATGAAGACTTCGAGATTTTATTTGTTCGTATGGCTGATGATTTTGATTTGAAACTGAAAGAGCAGTTTACTTTTGAACAGCAGCAACTTGACTGGAAGATGTTTCAGCCGGCCAAGCAAGCTCAGGGAGAGTTGTTTTTCAAGTCCAATATCCACCATCCTCGAGACAATTACTTCCAATTGCTGCGTTCACTTTACAAACGGGCGCAGGACGGTTACTTCTGGGCTGATTTCAACCGCTGGGTATTCTCATATGATCCCAATCGTCCTGAGTGTATAGAAGTCGCTTATGAATACCAGGGGGGAGATATTCTCGCTACGGTCGGAGCCAAATTCCAGCAGCAGGAGAATAAAGTCTATGACGATTTGGCTATGTCAAATATTCCTTATGCTACGACTATTGTATCAAAAACTGGGGATCTTTATCTTAGCGGAACTGATGGTCGCCGGATTGATATGGCTTCAACGACGGTAAAGATGGCTATCAATGCTGACAGCCTGCGATTTTTGTCAATGTATTTACAGTTTAATTTGAATCTTGATTCTGTTTTATACAAGGAGAAACGGCTCAATTTCATCCGCAGAAAAACGTTTGAGTTTTTCGGCCTTATTCTTCCAGAGTATGTCTATCAAGGAGATACTATAGAGTTAAATTGTTTTTATCATGGAACTAACTTCGATCATTTTATGCCCTATGTCGATAATCCTGCTCCATGTCTACACAATCTTACATTCACAGTACCAAAAGGATATAACTACTACATGCCAGGGATGAGTAAGTCGGAGAAAATTAACGGAAAGCAGATTCGATTTACATCCTCATCACCCGCTCTTTATAGCAAGTTCTTCTTCCACGCCTACGCTGGGGGAATCGAGGATACAATACCAGTTGTCTCAGATATTGGGATGACACTCAATTTCTTATCGGCAAAGCATATAAAGAAAAGGCAGCAATGCTATATAACCCACGAGAAATACCGTCAGTCTATCACAGACGCCTTCAATTATTTTTCTGCAACTTTTGGCCCACCTCCCAATACATTTGTTGAATATATTATTCCCGAGGGCTTCCAAAGTATGCCTGGAATGATTAAATCCCCTCAATTGGCTTGTGTAACTGAAGGTGGTTGGGCAGCTCTTGGTGGTTATGATTTTATTTCAGGTAATGCTGTTGCCCGACAATGGTTCGGCTCGACAATGCGACCAGCTACCAACCGTGAAAAATGGACAACTGAAGCGCTGCCGGAGTATATGTGCCTGATGTTTCTCCAATCTCATATAAAAGGCGGAACATACTACACAAATATATACGCTCGCCGTGATTCGCTATACACTGCACAAGGACTGGGTCGTGACCTGCCACTGGTGATTGGAGATCGGGTTAATACTTTTACCGATGAAGACAGTCAGGATGATTATCTCGAAACAATCCGTGCCAACAAGGGTATTTGGATGTTGCACATGTTGCGGTTCCTCATGTATGATCTTGAAACCGGTTCAGAAGTTCCTTTCATTAAGTTTCTGCAGAGGCTTTTTCTGTTGGTTAACAATAAAACCTATACAAATGCAGACATAGTAGCTCTGGCCGAGAAATACTATGGTGAGAAACTGGATTGGCTCTTTGATCACTGGCTTTATGGGGTCGATTTTCCCACTTTCAAAGTGACATATTCTATCGAGCAACGCGACGGAAAATTTTATATGCCGATTGATGTAACCACTGAAAACGTGGAGGTAAATTATTCCCAGCCGGTTATCTTGCGTGTTAAACATGGTGACGGCAG
Source organism: Candidatus Zixiibacteriota bacterium (assembly GCA_003641415.1). Classification (GTDB taxonomy): domain Bacteria; phylum Zixibacteria; class MSB-5A5; order GN15; family FEB-12; genus B120-G9. Next base: position 5,935 of record QNAG01000051.1, read on the forward strand.
CTCCACTTTCAAGCGTGAAACTATCTCCGGCACTGGTACACATCTGGAATTAGGACCGTATGATATAAAACCGGAGAAGCTGGTATTCAATGAATTCTTCTCAGTACTATCACGGGATGATGTGACAAGGAAATAGCATTATTCAACTATCTTTTTTTAGAAACCGGGGTTAGCGCCCCGGTCTTTTTTTATCAACAGAGGCACAAAAAAGCCGCCCCCGCATAAGCAGGAGCGGCCGTTTAGGCTCATGAGTTTTCTGTCTTAGTTGGTTACCACGGGCATGGAGCAGGTACCGGACCACCGCTAAACAGGTAGGCCACAAGGTAAACTAAATCAGCGACATCAATAAAAGCAGTCCCGTCGATATCGCCTTCTTCATAACATGGTGGCTCGGGTCCGAAAAGGAATAAGTAATCAACCAGGTAGGTGAGGTCATCAACAAGGATTTTCTCTTGAGGGTCGCCATTGACGTTACCGCGCATATCAACACAGCAACCGTCGCAAGCGTCACCAATGCCATCCTCATCAGTGTCTGTCTGATCGGGATTATACACGGTAGGACAGTTGTCACAAACAGTACCAACACCGTCGGCATCTTGATCAGCCTGGTCGGAATTGGCGTCATCCGGACAATTATCACAGACATCACCTACGGTGTCACTATCTACGTCGGATTGATCTGAATTATCATCGTTGGGACAGTTATCGCAAGCGTCACCGTATTCATCACCATCCGAGTTCGTCTGGTTCGGGTTATTAGTGTCAACGCAGTTGTCACAAACGTCACCGACATTATCACCATCACCATCCAATTGATCCGGGTTATAGACAGTCGGACAGTTATCAACATCGCCACAGACACCGTCGCCATCTTCGTCATTGTTGGGATCGTTAGGGCAAGCATCGCAGACATCCCCGATACCGTCGCTGTCGGCATCTGCCTGATCAGAATTGAAATCATTCGGGCAATTATCACAAAGATCACCAACGCCGTCGTTATCGACATCCGCTTGATCGGAATTCCAAATTTCGGGACAGTTGTCACAGACATCGCCTACCGTATCGTAGTCGCCGTCCGCTTGGTCAGTGTTTGCGTTTTCGGGGCAATTGTCACAAACGTCACCGACAGTATCAAAGTCTCCATCCAACTGGTCGGTATTGGCGTCTTCGGGGCAGTTATCGCAAACATCGCCAATTTCATCCGTGTCGACATCAGACTGGTCAGAATTGGGATCAACCGGACAGTTGTCGCAAACATCACCGTATGTGTCGGAATCAACATCCGTCTGATACTGATTGGCATCTTCGGGACAGTTGTCGCAAACATCACCAACCGTATCACCATCACCATCTGCTTGATCAGTGTTAGCGTCGGTTGGACAATTATCACAGACATCACCCACTGTGTCGGAATCAGCATCAGCTTGATCAGTGTTGGGATCAGTTGGACAGTTATCGCAAACGTCACCCACCGTATCACCATCACCATCTAATTGATCCGGGTTGTAGACGGTCGGGCAGTTATCAACATCGCCGCAGACACCATCGCCGTCCTCGTCATTGTTGGGATCGTTGGGGCAAGCATCGCAGACATCACCGACACCATCGCTGTCGGCATCAGCCTGATCAGCATTTGGATCATTCGGGCAGTTGTCGCAGACATCACCAACTGTATCGCTGTCAGTGTCTGTTTGGTCAACATTAGCAACTTCAGGACAGTTGTCGCATACATCGCCAACTGTATCTAAATCACCATCAGCTTGATCGGTGTTCGGAGTAGCTGGACAATTGTCACAAACATCACCGACTGTATCACTATCGCCATCTGTCTGGTCAGTATTCGGATCAGCAGGGCAATTGTCGCAAACATCACCTACGGTGTCCTCATCACCATCAGCTTGGTCAGTATTGGCTTCAGTCGGACAGTTGTCGCAGATGTCACCTACGGTATCGTTATCACCATCAGCCTGATCGGTGTTCGGGGCAGTGGGACAATTGTCACAAGCATCACCTACTGTGTCACCATCGCTATCTGTTTGGTCGACATTAGCAACGGTTGGACAGTTATCACAGACATCACCCACTGTGTCGGAATCAGCATCAGCTTGATCGGTGTTTGGGGTAGCAGGGCAATTGTCACAAACATCACCTACATCATCACCATCACTATCTAATTGATCCGGGTTGTAGACGGTCGGGCAGTTATCAACATCGCCACATACACCGTCACCGTCCTCGTCATTGTTGGGATCGTTAGGGCAAGCATCACAGACATCCCCGATACCATCGCTGTCGGCATCAGCCTGATCAGCATTTGGATCATTCGGACAGTTATCGCAGACATCACCATAGGTGTCCCCATCTGTGTCAACCTGGTCAGGGTTGGCATCATTCGGACAGTTGTCACAGATATCTCCAACGTTGTCGCTGTCGGCATCAGCCTGATCGGTATTAGGATCATCCGGACAGTTGTCACAAGCATTCCCTACGTTATCCCCATCGGTATCTGTTTGGAACTGATTGGGAACATCAGGGCAATTGTCGCAAACATCGCCTACAGTGTCACCATCTCCATCGGCTTGGTCTGTGTTGGGATCATCCGGACAATTATCACAGACGTCGCCTACATTGTCTCCATCGCTGTCGTATTGTGTTGGATTGTAGTTATCCGGACAGTTATCACAGACATCACCAACACTGTCACCATCGCTGTCTGACTGACTGGGGTTGGCATCATTCGGGCAGTTATCGCAGATATCACCAAAATCATCAGTGTCAGAATTGGCTTGGTCGGTGTTGGGATCATCGGGACAGTTGTCACAGACATCGCCAACATCATCGCTGTCGCCATCCTCCTGATTTGGATTGCTGTCGTCCGGACAGTTGTCACAAGCATCACCTATTTCATCGTAGTCAGAATCCACTTGTGATGGATTGTAGTCCTCCGGGCAATTATCAGGCGGGCAACTCTGCCCGTTGATCTCAGGATCACCATATCCGTCCTCATCAGGATCAATACAAAATTCACATTGATCACCTATGTAGAGAATTCCCCCCCATACTGGCTTGAATATGACGGAAGCTCCCTCAGCATCATAACCGTTGAATTGATAGACCGTGCCACAACTATATGAAAGACTATCGATAATAATCAGATCAATTTCAGTCCAGCTTGATACCGTGAAATAGTATCTAGCCCAAAGTCGACGTCCGCCAGTATCACCGAGAATCCCTGAACTCGTCATCGCTTGTGCTCCGAACAGAAATCGCTGGTTGGCATTGGTTACATTAATGTCACCATTCTCATAGTAAAATGGACCAATACCGAAACCATCTTCTACAAGAGGTTCTCCAACTGCGCTGTCCATCAGAAGATTTGGGTTGTCCCATATTAATCCGACAGTTACCGCCGATAATGTGTAATCGTTGAAAGCATAGAGATCAACTTGAACATTCATTAACCCAGAACCAGCATCAGGGCACACTGCCGCAACTATCGCAATCGTATCCGGAATTCCGGGATCATTTGGGTCCTGCGCTACCACCGATGATGCAGTAGCAACAAACAGGAGCAAGGTGAGCAACACCAGTTTGTGCTTCATGTGAACTACCTCCTTGAGAAATTAGTGAGGATTCCCGGGAAAGGGAATCTGTTTAATTGTCTATATTTAAACAGCAAGGCTGATATAATCGGATTAGAAAAGAGAAGTTTAACTCTAAGATATATTCCAACCATTCCTCAATAACATTCTTACTCACGGATCAGGTATAATCCGTATGATATTGTGTCAGCCTTGATGTGATTAAAAAAATGAAACATTCCTCTTATGCAATTATAACTTAAGTTACATTTGCCCGAGAGTCAAGCTAAATAGTCTTTTAAATGGCGGTTTCTTCCCTACTAAAGATACATAAAGGGTTGCTATTCAATGGTAAACTGTCGATATAGAAAAAGTATAGTAATGGTCATGGGGGGGGCGAATTGCGACCTGGTAAATCTGCAGGATTGGAGTTTTTTCTAAAAGTACGCAGTTTTACAAATGTCCCATGTTTCCATATTGGATTACAGATAGGGACGATAAAGTAGTTCAAATTGGATAATCTGAAAGGTAGATATATGTCTGAATCGGTCGAATCCCGTATGGAATTGCAAAAGGAACTGAAAGCTCTTCGCTCGCGAATCTCTGAACTCGAGGGAGAGGTCAAAACCAATCAGATAAACAGGGACGAACCTAAGAGATCGTTAGAAATGCTCGAATCGCTCTTAGATGCCATTCCAGATGTTATTGGACTTCAGGGCAGACACCACGAAATTATACGGTACAATTCTGCTGGCTATAAGTTCCTCAACATGACTGAGGAAGATGTACAGGGGAAGAAATGCTATGAATTGATTGGTAGGGATAAAGCCTGCGAGATTTGTGCAACCAGAGAGGTTTACAAAACAAAGAAACCTGCTCAAGTTGAGAGATATGAAGAGGAAATGGGGGTATGGCTTGACGTGAGGGCATACCCTGTTTTTGATAAGCAGGGAGAGATTGTCAATGTAATAGAACATCTTCGAGATATCACAGAAAGAAAGAAGGCTGAGAAGGAATTGCGGAAGAGCGAGGAGAACTTCCGGAGTTTGTTCGAAACAATAAATGATTTCTTATTTATCCTCGATGAAAAAGGCTGTATCCAGCATATCAATCCTGTTGTAGAAAAACGTCTGGGGTATTCCGCTGAGGAGCTTATCGGTAAGAGCGTTCTTGAAGTACATCCACCGGAACGGCACACCGAAGCAATGGGGATTATTGCAGATATGCTGGAAGGGAAACGAGATGTTTGTCCAATTCCGTTGCTCACCAAAGAAGGGAAGCAGATCCCTGTAGAAACCAGAGCAACGAAAGGTTTCTGGAATGGACAGCCCGCCCTCTTTGGAATTTCCACCGATATTACCGAACGTAAGCAAGCTGAGAAGTTGATTCTCGCTCAACATGAGTTGGCTCGGAAATTAGGCAGTACGATTGGGTTGGATAATACGCTTCGCGTATGCCTGGAAGCAGCTATAGATAACTCGGGAATGGATTGCGGAGGGATATATCTGGTTGACGATAGCTCTAGAGAATTGAGACTTGTATCCTCCCAGGGTCTGTCACCGGAATTTGTTGAAGCATCATCGATCTATGAGTCCGATTCTCCAAGTACTAAACTGATAATGGCGGGCGAACCGGTTTATGTCGATTATGAGAAATTGAGCGTTTCCCCGGATGAAGTAAAGAAACGCGAGGGTTTGTGTGCAATAGCTATTGTCCCGATACGCTATAAAAATCAGGTGATTGCCTGTACGAACATAGCCTCCCATTCACTCAACGAGGTTTCTGCCATTTCACGCAAGATGCTGGAAACAATTGCCGCCCAGATTGGTTCTCATGTTGCCCGTGCGAAAGCTGAGGATATATTAAAAGAATCTGAAGAAAAATACAGGGTCTTATTTGAAGGTTCCCCTCAGGGGATTCTTATTGCTGACTTAGAAACCAGGAGTTTCAAATACGCAAACCCGACAATATGTACGATGTTGGGTTATTCTCGGGAAGAATTAGAAACAATGAGTGTTGCTGATATACATCCGAAAGAGGCTCTGGGGCACGTAATCTCTGAATTCGAGGCTCAGGCGCGGGGAGAGAAAATTCTAGCGCTAGAGATTCCATGTATGCGTAAAGACGGAACTGTTTTTCTTGCAGACATCAGCACTAATTCTGTGTTAATTGGTGGGATAGAATACAATGTTGGTTTTATTTCCGATATCACGGAGAGAATACAGACCGAAAAAGCACTGAAGGAGAGCGAAGAGAAACTCCGAGTTATTATCGAGACAGCTCAGGATTCCATTTTCATGAAAGACCTAAACCGGCGGTATGTGAGTGTTAATCCGGCGATGGAAGCGCTCTTTGGTTTGCCTATAAAAGATATTCTCGGCAAGACCGATGACGAATTCTTCGATCAGGAAGCTTCCATCCATATCAAGGAAGTTGATTCTCGAGTTTTGAGTGGTGAAATTGTCGAGGAAGAACACACAAAGCTCGTTAAGGGTCAACAATTCACTTTTCACGTTGTTAAGGTTCCTATCCGGAACGCTGGGGGAGAAATCACAGGGCTTTGTGGTGTTGCTCGTGATATCACTGAAATAAAGCGTTTGCAGGAGCTGGAGTCACGCGCCCAGCGGTTGGAAACTGCTGGGCGGATAGCCGGTCAGGTGGCTCACGACTTCAACAACTTACTGGCTCCGCTAATGGCTTATCCCGAGTTCATCAGGGAAGGACTCCCAGAGGATCACCCAGTACAGACTTATGTTAACCAGATTGAAAGAGCAGCTTCACAAATTGCCGACATCAACCAGCAGTTGCTGACTTTAGGCAGACGAGGTCACTACAACCAGGAACCACTGGACCTCAACGAAACAGTCAATCAGATTCTGCAGCAGATAGAAGCGATACCAGCTACTCTTGTGTGTGAGTTGGAATTGTCTGAGGACCTAATGAAGATCATGGGGGGAAGCGCCCAGATTGGTCGAGTGTTGCTGAACCTGATCACCAACGCCCGTGATGCCATGCAGGATATCGGACAAATAACTATCAGAACTGAGAATTACTACATAGACCAGGCATACGGTCGCTATGCCCGTGTTCCGCGAGGGGAATATGCCAAGCTCACTATCACTGATACTGGCTCTGGTATTTCTCCGGAAATCCTTGAAAAGATATTCGATCCCTTTATGACTACCAAGACAACCGACAAGAAGCGCGGTTCTGGATTGGGGTTAAGCGTAGTTGATGCTGTTGTAAAGGATCACGATGGTTACATTGATGTCGAAAGCGTTGTAGGGCAAGGGACTTCCTTCTACCTATATTTCCCGGTAGCAAGACAAGCAGAAACAGTAGCGCCAAAAGAAAATATCTCCGGCGGTTCTGAAACTTTGCTGGTCGTTGATGATGATGTTGTCCAACGCGATGTGGCTATACAATTATTGACTAAACTTGGATATCAAGCTGAAGCAGTAGAGAGCGGGGAGAAAGCAATTGAGTTTTTGAAAGACAAATCGAGAGACCTTCTAATTCTGGATATGGTAATGCCGCCAGGGATAGATGGCACAGAGACTTATCAACGTGCCCTGGAGATCAACCCTGACCAGAGGGCTTTAATAGTATCAGGCTTTGCCGAATCCGAACGTGTCGATAAGGCACTTTGCCTGGGAGTGGGGGCATTCATTAAAAAGCCACTTACCCAGAGAACAATTGCTGCCGCAGTCAGGCGTGAGTTGGATAGGGTTGAATCTGCGGTTGGCTTAGAGTAGTAAACTGAGTGCGCTGTCTCAATTCCTTCCGAATCTCTGAGAGCAAACGACGATTAGCCCTGACACGCTCGCTTTTCTGACGATTCAACCACAAATAGTAGCCACTGCGAAAAACCTCTAAAACTTCGCACATCTTACGTATACGAAACAACTTGCAATGATTCCAGATGAACCGACATCTTACCGCTGACAGCGCGAGAAGATGCCCATCGCTTTTTTTAAGATGTCTCGCTCCTCGGTTACATCAGCCAGTTCACGACGCAGCCGACGAAGTTCCTCCTGCTCCAGCGTTAAGTGACTTTTACCCGGAAAAGATGACTGACCTTCCTCGAACAACTTACGCTTCCAGCGATGAAGCTGATTCATATTGATCCCCAACTCACAGGCAACCTCAGTTACTTTCCG
>QNAG01000052.1 GCA_003641415.1 Candidatus Zixiibacteriota bacterium
AACAAGATATTTAAAAACTCAGGCCACAATGTTTCAGTCAATATGAGAACACTAAGGTACGGCTTTACCAAAGATATCAGTACTTATTGTACCCTCCCGGAAGATCAGAAGATTCAGCGTCATCTGATTTTTTGATATCGTCATCCCATCGGTCAGAGGAGCCGGTTATCCCTTTGACTCGCAGGTCAAAATCATCAGGGTTACTGGCATTAGTCATAGCTTCTTCAAAAGAGATCATACCCTGTTTGTACAATTTCATAATAGACTGATCAAAGGTCTGCATCCCGTATTGTACCGTCCCCTGCTCCATTAATTCATTGACATCGATCCACTTATCCGGGTCCATGATACATTCACGAACAGCCGCTGAATTTATCAGCACCTCCACCGCCGGAACCCTGCCTGGTTTGTCATGACGAGATAGAAGTCGCTGACATACAATAGCCTTAAGTGTTCCACCCAATAGTAACCTTATTTGCTGATGCTGATGAGGAGGGAAAAATGACACGATGCGACTTATGGTTTCAAGAGCATTCATGGTATGTAATGTCGAAAGAACAAGGTGTCCAGTATCAGCTGCCGTTAGAGCAATTGACATTGTTTCGAGATCACGAATTTCACCAATAAGTATGATGTCAGGGTCCTGGCGAAAGGCGTGCCGCAAAGCTGTCGAGAAAGTCTCGGTATCGCCGCCTACCTCACGTTGCGAGATAATTGATTTCCTATCACGATAAATATACTCAATAGGATCTTCAACGGTCATGATATTGGCTGTTCTTTTAGAATTAATTTCTTCGATAAGTGTTGCCAGCGTAGTTGATTTTCCGGAACCGGTTGTGCCGGTGATGAGAACAAGCCCTCTCATTATGTCAGACATTTTTTTAACCACTTCAGGAAGAAACAATTCTTCAAAGGCCGGTACGGATGTATTTACGGCACGTACGGCTATACCAACTGTACCGCGTTGACGGAATAAATTAATACGGAAACGTCCCAGTTTTGCCACAGATAGAGCCATATCCATCTCATTCTTTCGAGTGAATCGCTCTCTCTGTTTCTCGTTAAGCATTTGATTAACGATCTGATCCATCAGATCAATTGTCACCGGGTCGGTCGCGATTTGTTCCAGCTCGCCATTAACACGGAGGTGTGGACGAACTCCCACCCTGAGGTGAAGATCGGACGCTTTACGGCTGAGCATCTCCACCAGCATTTGCTTTAGATTCATTGGATATCCTTCTCCAATAAATGAGAGTATTAATCCGGTTCTATCAGAAACATCGTTTGCCCAAACTCTACCGGTTCCGCATTCTGAACTAATATCTTTGCAATTCGGCCATTGACTTCAGACTCGATCTCATTCATAAGCTTCATCGCTTCAACGATGCAAACGACCTGACCTACGTGGATTTTCTGATTAGGAGTCACATACGGATCAGCATCAGGTGCCGGCGCAACATAAAATGTTCCCACCATGGGAGCCTTGAGAGGTACCAGGTTCCCTATATCCTCAACTTCAGGATTTGCATTTGGCGCGTTCTCTGGAGGAGTTTGTGCTGGAGTAGGAGGGGGCACAGTTACAGGAGATGGAGTCACATGGTGCATCACCACCGGTTCGCTTTCATGTCCATCAGATGTATCGCTCCCTCGTCGGATTATCCTAATTTTGCGACCCCAACTGGAAACTTCCAGCGATTCAATGTCGGATTCCTCAACAATTCGAATTAACTTCTGAATATACTTTTCATTCATCACGGTCAACCTCATCAAAAGTAATTACTTGGTCGGTACTGTCAGACAGTGAATCTACATTCAATTTCGACGAAAGGCACAAACTGTCTGACTTTCCAAATGTCCAATAAGAAAAACCGAACCAACTTAACTACTCTTATTAGTATCCCATTTATTTATAAAAAAATACTCTGCTTTCTTTACAGCTCCAACAAGTTTTTTGGGGTCTGGTTAAGTACTTTACTGCCTGTTCGGGTGACTACTACATCATCTTCTATCCGCACTCCTCCCCAACCGGAGATATATATACCAGGCTCGACGGTAACTACCTGATTGGCAACCAGTTTGTCTTTCGATAATGGTGACAGTCGGGGACCAATATGGACAAAGTAGCCTATTCCGTGACCGGTGCCGTGTCCGAAATTTTTCCCAAAACCTGCCCGCGTAATAATTTGACGACAGACATCATCAACAGCTTTGCCGCTGACCCCGGCTTTGACTTTGCGAATGCCTGCTTTCTGGGCTCGAAGCACTATGTTATAGATCTTTTTCTGACGCGGAGAAGCCTTGCCAACAACAACTGTACGGGTAATGTCGGAAACATATCCATTGTAAGTAGCTCCAAAGTCAAATGTTACAAAATCACCCTTCTGGATTTTTTTTGACGAAGCTAAACCATGAGGTAAAGCCGACCGAAAACCGGAAGCTACTATAGTCTCAAAAGCCGCTACTTCAGAACCGAGCATTATCATTTGATATTCAAGCTCTGCCGCCGCTTCGCTCTCACGCACACCGGGTTGTAACATAGCTAACATACGTTCAAAAGCTTTATCGGAAATTTCCACAGCTCGCTCAATGTCGGATAGCTCCGTCGCATCCTTCACCCAGCCAAGGTCTGCAATTGCATCGCCTCCTTTGCCAAACAGGACTTCCGGCCAGACATGTTGCAACTTGCTCTGAAGTTCCACTGTCAAACGCGAGGTATCTATGCCGTATCTTTGATTTTTTGGAGCCAGTTGTGGAAAATCTTTCAAGGCCTCAATAAGATCTCCTGAGACAATGTGAACTTTAGCGCCCCTGACTTCCTGCTTACACTGATTTTCATAGCGGAAGTCGGTAAAAAAATCGGCTCGCTTGAGACCGATGACAAGTATGCCCGTAGAACCGGAGAAGCCAATAAGATAACGCAATTGGCTAGCTCGCTTCTCCATCCAGTCAAACTGAGTAATGATGAGGCCGTCGAGGTTATCTTTCTGTAGTTTTTTACGAAGATTACTAATCCTTTTAACTGACATCTCACGATTCCTTTGTGTTTATTTGTTGCTCAGCTTTTACAAGTTTCTCTTCTAAACGAGGGTTACTGTTTTTCTTTATCAAGCTCCGGAATACCCGTGACGCCAACCGTGCGTGACCCTGCGAAAGGTACAGATCACCCATCGTTTCAGTATAGAAAGGTATCTTTCGAAGAGTTTTTCCCCTGTCACCGGTTGCTGTTTCAGAGATACGATGAAGCGTCATTGTTCGAGTCGTTTCTTCGCTCTTTTTCTTAAGCGGTGACCATAATCCATGACACCCGGGATCAATCTCAAGTACACGCTGATAATTTGATAATGCTGTGACTTCGTCGCCAGCCGCAAATTTGATATCACCAAGATATTTGAGAGCTACCAGATTCTCGGGGTCAATACTCAACACACGGTGGAACTGTTCGGTGGCTCGATCACTCTGTCCTGTGTGATACAGAGCTTGGGCATAGATAAGTCGCCCGGAAATTAAATTAGGGGTTTCGTCCAGAAACTCCCGGCAAATCTCCACTGCACGAGAATACTTGTGTTCTGCAAGATATTTCCCGGCACGAACAGGCCAGTATCCCTTCTTGCCGAGCCTATCGGCTGGTTGTTCTAAATCTTGCTCGGATAAATCAAACATAGCGCATAAGTTAGAACCTCACAGATCAAAACGCAAGCCATGATATCACTCGGTAGTGCAAGGATTATTGTGTAAATTGAACGCGCTCGTCACTCCGGAGTATACTCAGCTTTTTCTTACTCGTTTGAGTATATCACTTGTAGATTGTCCCTTTGTCAGCCGAATGCGCTTTACCTCCCCACCATATGACTTTACAAATTGCGCTCCTGCAATCTCAGAAATTTTATAGTCAGCCCCTTTGACCAAAACGTCAGGCTTGACAGACTGGATCAGTTTCTCCGGAGTATCTTCACCAAATATTATGACATAATCGACTGCTTCCAGCGCTAAAAGGACAGCCGCTCTATCTCGCTGCTTTTGCAAAGGACGTAACGGTCCTTTTAGTCGCCGCACGGAAGAATCACTGTTTAACCCCACTATAAGAACCTCGCCGCATTTCTTAGCGCGAGCCAAATACTCTACATGTCCCCGGTGCAGAATATCAAAGACACCATTGGTGAATACAATCGTTAAGTGTTTGCGTCTGAGCCTGCTGATCATTGAGGCAACTTTGGATCGAACAATAAGATTTTTGAGTGGCATAGTTATAAATTGTAAACAGCAATCAAATCGACCTGACATATCAGGTCAATTTTCCAACGGACGTTAATTATAGGTTCCCGTTTTGAATGTTTCGTTGAAGTTCCTTGCTTAATTGAGCTTTCGTTACAGAAGCAGTACCAACCTCGGCTACTGATAATCCGGCTCCGGCATTGGCGATAATCGCTGACTCCGTCAGGTTAGCTCCTGTGCAAACTGCCGATACGAACAAAGCGATCACAGTATCACCAGCGCCGGTGACATCAAAAACCCTGCGTGCAAAAGTAGGGATATGAGTCGGCTTTTCTTCTGTCTGATACAGCGACATACCGTCCGCGCCGCGTGTAATTAATATGGATCTTAATTTTAATTGTTTGAGAAGACCACGACCCACCTCGTCCAGATCAGCGGGAGAAGATATACGACGTCCATATGCAAAACCAGCTTCATGGTGATTCGGAGTAATTAAAGATACTTGGCGGTAATTAGAAAAACGTGATTCATGAGGATCGACACCGACAAATATATTTTTTCTCTCACATACTCCAATGACTTTTTCCAGCAAGGAAGCAGTAACCACACCCTTACCATAGTCAGAAATGATGACTGCATCTATTTCATCAGAAATGGAGAGAATTCGATTGAATATACGTTCTTCGATGTTCGTATCAATTTCTTGGCGATCCTCTCTATCAGCCCGCACTATCTGTTGGCTGTTAGCCATGACTCGAGTTTTGATTGTTGTCTGGCGTGAGCTGTCGTCAATGCAAAAGTCGCCTGAGATATCATGCTGACGGAGTAAACGAGCCAGTTTTGAGGCTGCTTCGTCTTCTCCAACAGTTCCCACCAAAATAGGCACATTACCAAGCGCTCTTATATTTGCGGCCACATTGGCTGCCCCCCCTAGTAGAACTCGGTCAGATGCAATCTCAACAACTGGTACCGGAGCTTCCGGGGATATTCGGTTAACCGATCCGAACAGGTACTCGTCCAGCATGATATCTCCCAGAATCATCACTTTAGCGTGACCAATCTTTGAAATAATGCTATTGAATCGTTCGGGGTCCAGTGTCACAGGTTTTCTCCGTAAATATGTCGCCAAACCAAAATACCGATTGGCTGTTGCTTTTATTCAAGTTACAAATATATTACATGGAAGTGTTCATGACAAGTGCCATAAAAGAGAATAACAGGAGATTCAAATATGCAACAAAATCCTCCACAACAGCAATTAGGGATTGAACTGGATGAAAAGGTAGCTGAAGGTATATATGCCAACCTGGCTATGATCCTACACTCTCACACTGAAATCATAATTGACTTCGCCCGTGTAATGCCTCGGGTGTCCAAAGCCAAAGTTCTCTCGCGAATTATCATGACTCCGATGCATGCCAAATTGCTTCACAAAACTTTGTCAGAAAACATTAAAAAGTTTGAGGGCCAATACGGCGAGATTAAAATACACAGCGGGCAGCATCAGACTTCAAAGAACATCGGGTTTGAATCTGCTACCGATCGAAATATGGAGGAAAAATGACAAAAGGGTACTTTGCTTTTGTCCTGCATGGCCATTTGCCTTATGTCCTTTCACACGGACGCTGGCCGCACGGTACAGACTGGCTCAGCGAAGCGGCGGCTGAAACATATCTGCCGGTTATTAGAATACTCGACGAATTGGTCTCCGAGGGTTATTCTCCCAAATTGACTATGGGGCTGTCTCCTGTTCTCTGTGAGCAGTTGGCCGATGTTTCTTTTAAGGACGAATTCACCACCTATCTTCAGCAGAAAATTGAAGCAGCCCAGCATGATTCCGAAGAGTTCTATAAGTTAGGACAAAAGGGTATGCTTTCCAATGCCCAGTACTGGGAAGAGTTCTATGACCAGACCCTGAAACGTTTTAAGCAGATTGATAGAAGTATTGTGCCTGAATTTCGCCGTTTGCAAGACAGCGGTGTATTGGAGATTATCACCTGTGGCGCTACTCACGGTTATTATCCCCTACTATCGCGGGATGAGTCCCTGCAAGTTCAAACCAAAATGGCTATCAAAAACTATCAGCGTCACTTCGGACGAGCTCCTCGGGGACAATGGCTGCCCGAATGCGCTTACCGTCCCCGCTACGAGTGGACACCGCCAGTACCAATTGAAGGCCAAACCGGAAGTTATCTGCGCAAGGGATCCGAAGAATTCCTCACTGAGAATGGTATCGATTTCTTTATCATCGACTCCGTGTTGTTGAAAGGTGGTAAGTCGGTAGGGGTATATATCGACCGTTTTGACGCTCTCAAGCTCCTATGGGGACAGTTTGAAAAGCAATATCACCCACGAGAGGAAGAAATTGACAAGACACCGCATGAAATCTATCTGATATCCAGCGCTCCGGAAGGAAAGAAACCAACCGCTATTTTCACACGTGATCCCGAAACCGGACTACTGGTCTGGTCCGGAGAACATGGTTACCCGGGCGATGGTAACTACCTCGATTTTCACAAGAAGCGATTCCCCGGAGGTCATCGTTATTGGGCCGTGACTTCATCCAAAGCTGATCTGGCTGACAAGGTTGAATACAACCGCAATAGCGCCCTGCAGCGTATTCCAGAAAATGCCAGTCACTATGCCGATAAAGTTGAGGAAACACTATCCAATTACTATGAGACATCAAACCAGGCAGGTATCCTAGTAGCTCCATATGATGCCGAATTGTTTGGGCACTGGTGGTTTGAAGGACCAGAATTCCTCAAACAAGCCCTTATAAACATTGAAGAGAAGAAATCAGTGGAGCCAACATTTCTTTACGAGCACCTTGATCGCACCCAGCCATCCAAAATAATCTCAATCCCCGAGGGAAGCTGGGGACAGGGGAACCATCACTATATCTGGCTGAATAAGGATAACGAGTGGACTTGGAAACATATCTACGAGTCAGAGAAAAAGATGTGCGAACTGGCTCGTTACTGGGTGGAACATCCGGATCATCAGGATAGCGAGTTGAAAGATATGCTTAAGCAACTGGCTCGAGAGCTAATGTTGATGTCGGCATCGGATTGGCAATTCCTTATCTCCACTTGGGCGGCTCGCGACTATGCCGAACTTCGTTTATCGGAGCATTACGAGGACTTCAAACATCTGGCTGAAATGATAGAAAAAAAGATCGACGGTCAGACACTTGATGCCGGGGAGAAGCAGTTCTTTGCCAACTGTCAGAAACGCGACCACCTTTTTGAAGATATCGAAATAGAATGGTTTGCTCGTGTGGAATACCCAGCTTAAGGGAAAATAACAGACAAATACACGGTTACCACGTCTTTATCAAATAAGGTTAGTTTGTTATCACTGTATTGAATGCGGCATAAAAGTTGTTGACTGCTATTGCTCGGGGTTTTGTTTCTGAGAAGCTTCCCGACGAGCTTTGTTTCTCTTGATTTGCTCCTGGCTGATGATATCGAGCATCTGAAAGCCCATAGCGGAATCAACTGCCATTAGGTGAAACAGTATGCTGTCGGCTTGAGGAACCATCTGTGACAGAGAATATGATGCCCCAAGACCCATCCAGGCAGGGTAGTAGACAGAGTCTATTTTAATAGCGCGACTGAATTGTTCGATCGCTTCCATGTACCGTCCGGTAGAGAAATATATCAATCCCAGTGATTGCAGCATGGAAATGTGCTCAGGATTAAGGGCAAGACCTTTTTTGAAAAAAGGCTCTGCTTCATCTGACTTCCCCAACATATTTTTAACTGTGCCTAAGTGATAGAATAGTTCCGGAGTTTTTCCGCCACTTTCCAAAGAAAGCGAAAAATAATACTCTGCGCTGTCCAGATTGCCAGATGAGGCAAAACAATTACCCAGGTGATAGGCAATAACCGGATGATCCGGAGAGAGCATAGCCGCTCGACGCAAAGCTGGAAGAGCCTTGCTAATCTGACCAGCACGGGCATATTCCTGACCAAGATTAGTCAGATTTAAAGCATTGCTGGAATCGAGGGTCACGGCCTGTTGAAAATACTTTATAGCTTCACGTGAGTTTCCTTCACCACTGTAAATTACGCCCAGGCTGTTAGCCGTTTTGGCGGATTTGGGGTCTAACGCCAAAGCGCGCAGGTAGCATTTCCTGGCCTCGTTTTGGTTACCCAAGGAAGAATAGGCAACGCCGGAGTTTCTGATAGCCTCCATATTAGTAGAATCCAACCTCAGAACGTGGGCATAGTTTTCCAATGCTTGACGATAATTACTGTTCTTGAGTGCAACCGCTGCTTTTTGGGTGTATACTTTTACCGAGTCACTACCCACAACCGAGCCAGTTATTACAGCAAAAAATAATAGTATAGTAAAGGCGTTTTTAAACAACATATTTCTCATATCGGTCATACGAGAAAGAAATATAACGAGCTACGCAAGCAAAGAAAAGATAAATCAGTTTGATATGGAATCGAGAAAAGTAAAAATAGCTGACAGTAGAAATAGCTGCTGTTGACAATGTTTTCAAAGTGAGCTATATATAGTTGTTCCTGCGGTTTTCGCATCGCTTCAACCCACATTAAGGAAACGAAGTGTATGCGACAGCGGATACACCGAGTGACCGGTTATAAAGGGGATAATGACATCGTGGAACTATTCAATTTGAATGACCGACGTCGGGAAGCAGAGATCAAACTGACCGCTGAAGTCAGTTGCGCCGGTTGAGCCTCTAAATTGGCGCCAAAGGTTTTGGCGGAAGTATTGGCAACTCTGCCTATTACCAATCATCCGGATCTGCTGATAGGATATAACAAAGCCGACGATGCCGGTGTATTTCGATTGAGCGATGACCTGGCCATTGTACAGACTGTTGATTTTTTCCCACCAATAGTGGACGACCCGTATGAATTCGGCCAGATTGCCGCAGCTAATGCTCTTTCAGATGTCTATGCGATGGGCGGTCGTCCCATAACAGCGTTAAATATCGTAGGTTTCCCCAGTGATAATATGTCACCGAAGATTCTTACCGAAATACTTCGCGGCAGTGGCGAGAAAGTTAAAGAAGCTGGTGCGGTCATAGTGGGTGGTCATTCCACCAAAGATGATGAAATCAAGTACGGTTTGGCAATTACCGGAGTGATTGATCCGCAACGAATCATTTCTAATGCCGGGGCGCAACCCGATGACCGACTGTTTTTAACTAAACCACTTGGTACGGGGCTTATAACAACCGGTATCAAGCGCAATGCTGTCAGTGATGAACTGGTTTCATTAGTGACCCGGCAAATGATACAGCTAAATGCGGGAGCTTCCGCAGCGATGGTTAAATGTGGAGCAACCGCCGCTACAGACGTTACCGGATACGGTCTTTTTGGCCACGCCTATGAAATAGCAATAGCTTCGAATGTAACTATCCATATACTGGCAGACAGGGTTCCGGTTATGCCGGAAGCGGAACGGTTGGCTGAAGCTGGTATGATTCCCGCGGGAGCCATTGAAAACCGCTTTTTCCTGCAAGGGCGAGTTCAATTATCATCGTCCGTTGACAAAAATCTGGAGCATGTCATGTATGATCCGCAGACTTCAGGCGGGTTACTGATAGCAATTCCCATGGACAGGGTACAGCAGTTTGAGCAAGAAATTAAAAACAAAAAAATCTTTGCCCAGGAGATCGGCCAGATCGAGACGAAAACTGACTTTAATATCATCCTGGAATAGACGAACTCGTCCCGATCGTCAAAGCAAGACAAACAGCCACCGACAGTGGTTATTGTATGTCGTAGCGACAATTATTGTCGTTGCCGGATTCGTAGCCTGGCAAAGTGATCTCACTGCCGATCCGCCTATGTATTTTTCAGGGATTGGTCAATCTCTGTCAACTGACCCGGCTCAATATACTTTCCATGCTCGCAACAAAGTTCTCTACGGAGAATTTGACCCCTTTGACTATCCGCGATGGACAGTCTATCAGCATTCATTAACATCTCTCATAGCATGGGGCTGGTTCTCGATTTTTGGTGTATCCCAAAACACTGCTTCTATGGTTGGTATTCTACTGTCATTGGGAGCCCTGGTGTTTTTAATCCTTGGAGTAGCTCGCCATCATCATCCCTGGGTAACGGCAGCAATTGCCTTATGTTATGTTGTCAACCTTACTTTACTCACTCATGGTCGCCTGTCATACTTGGAAAATGGTATGCTGTTCCTGGTAGCAGCAGCATTCTGGGTATACTCCTATTGGGGTACGCGAACACTCGGGGTTGCTGTCGCTGGTGGACTTGTTGCCGCCTCCATGCTGACCGGCAAGCTATTTGGAGCCTTGTTCTTACCCGCATTGATATTAGCCATCTTCTTCTCCGGTGACCCACGTCGCTGGAAGTTAATACTCAGTACTGTAATTGGTTTTGCAGTGGTTACTCCCTTGCTCTTGTTAGCCCTCTATGGCGCTGATTTCTCTGCCGTAAACGCCTATTTTGGTGAACAGGCCTACGGCTTACGAGGATTTCCCAATGGTTTGAAATCTCCCTGGGCATTTGTGGAACAGTTAGTTTCGTACGGTTTCGGCAATCATTTTTTCTATCTCACCCCTGACCTGTTGTTATTCCTCGTGGTGGGAATGATATTGCCTGTTCAGTTTAGACTTGGAAAATCCAGATTATCACCGGTGACACTCTTAGCTATTTTCTGGATCGCTCTGGCTGTGGTTGGTTTATCGCCTCTCAACTACTCCCCTATTCGTTATACTTTGTTGGTAATACCCGCCATTATTGTGCTCTGTTTCACCATGTTCGACTGCACACGAGAAGCCCGAGCCAGAAACAGTGATGACCTAAATCGGTGGCAACTGGCTTTGATAGCGGGAGCTTTTTGGTTATTTCTGGTTCATTTAGCAGGTAATACGCTCTTTTTTGATACTTTTCCCAGACCGATCAGGTTGATAACCTGGGCTACCCTGCTCCCAGCTATTGGCTTGGCATGGACAGCTAAACGGTTAATGAAGCAGAAACTCAGGTCTCAAACCAGCAAGCGAGCCTGGACTATTGCTGTTGTAGTTGTATTAGCAGCATCGGTGACAATCAATGGTTTCCGCATTCACCGTTTTCACATTCTTGAATCCAATTACAACATTGCTGAAGCTAACGCTGATCTGGCTTCTATCCTGGGGCCGGAAGCGGTTGTCTCTGGTCCATATGGTCCTGCCCTGACAATTGATAACGATTTACGATCGTTCATTCACCTGTTTCAGGTTGCTAAAGTAGACGAACGGTTGTTTATCGACAACCCCATCACTCATCTGGCAATGGATATTTCCAACTATACCGAGGCTGTCAGACAGTACCCCTTATTAAAAGACCTTCCCCGAGTAAACACATACTGGATACGAGATACTGAAGTTGGATTGTTTAGAATAAGCCACCTGTTTGGCAATCCAGATGCTTCATCCTATCAACTGAGCAAATACGAGCAGGCAGTAGAGTGCCTCCAGACTCAACGTTATGATAGCGCTCTCGCCCTGGCTGCTGAAGTGTATCAGGCTCATCCCGAATCAAAATCAGCCGGCCTTTTATACGGATCAATGCTTCTGGAAACAGGAAAAACACAGATTGGCTATCATACCTTGGTTTCACTGGCGGAGAAGTTCCCTACCGATTTTTATATCCAACTGCAGTGCGGCCGCTTTCTGCAAATGCTGGCCTATAAGAGCGGAGATCAATCACTGAGTAATACAGCCCAGGGATACTATGCCAGAGCTGTGAAAGTGAATCGATATAAAGCTGCCTATGCCCGAAACCTTTGGGATCGAACAGCCCAACAGATGACAAAAGGCTCTACCCCTCGCGGGGGATCAGGGAATTAAATCCTTCGTCTTTGCCAATCAGAAAAACCAATACCCTACCATAAAGCAGACTGCTTGAAAGTCATGCTTTTCAGATTATAGCGTATAGTTACTTTTTTCTCGATCTTATGAATTTTTTTTGATTGACGATGTAATTAAAAGAGTATAAGTAATAAATATAAGGAGGTATTGATGGATATAGGTCTGGTTTATTCCAGGGAGGATCCTCGCCAGGCTAAAGTACGCGACTTTGTTATAAACTATATTCGCGAACGAGGGATACTGGCGAAGGTTACAGAATCGGTAGAACCGGTCAACTCACCGACATTGATTATCAACGGTCGCATTCTCAAGGATATGCGTTCAAAACCCCGTCAGAAAAGAGCTCCCATGTTTCCTGACAAGGAAGACATGGCTCGCGCTCTTGACCAACATGCATGGGAATTATAGGACAGGAGCGAGGAATCGGTCAGTGCTGTGACCATTTCTATTATGCTGACCGGGATTGAAGAATGGCGAACGCAAGGTCCACCACTACGCGAGGTTAGTCGTTATAGGGCAGAACCCGTTTAGTGCTAAGGGGTTCTGCCAATTGACTGTTCCCTATATTGCTGTCTTTTCTTTCAGGAATACCACTAACTCATCAACTTTCATCCGTTGTTGTTCCATGCTGTCGCGGTCGCGGACGGTCATGGTTTCATCCTCGAGCGTCGTGCCGTCAACCGTCACACAGAACGGACACCCGGCCTCATCCATCCGAGCATAACGGCGACCGATAGCGCCAGAGACATCATAGAAAACTTTGAAATGCTTCTTGAGTTCATGGTAAACATTCTCGGCAAATTCGGGCATTCCGTCTTTCTTCACCAGCGGGAAAACAGCGACTTTGATCGGTGAAATCTTTGGTGAAAGGCGCATAAAAACCCGCTTCTCTCCCTTAATCTCAACTTCGTCATAAGCATCGACTAATAGAGTGAGGAGAGTCCGATCACATCCTGCTGAAGTCTCGATTATATAGGGAAAGAACTTTTCTTTGCGCTGATCGTCATGGTAACGCAGGTCCTTGCCGGTGGCTTCAGCGTGACGCGTTAGATCAAAATCGGTTCGGTTGTGGACACCTTCCAGTTCCTGCCAGCCGAAGGGGAAGAGGTACTCGACATCGTATGCCGCTTTGGCGTAGTGGGCCAGTTCGTCCTTGCCGTGCTCATGCCAGCGCAGTTTTTCTTCGTTTATTCCTAACTCGAGATAGAACTCCCAACGCTGTTGGCGCCAGTATTCAAACCACTTCCCATCCTCGTCGGGGTAGACGAAATACTGCATTTCCATCTGCTCAAACTCGCGGGTGCGGAAAATAAAATTACCGGGCGTAATCTCATTGCGAAAAGCTTTCCCGATCTGGGCAATACCAAAAGGTATTTTCTGCCGCGA
>QNAG01000053.1 GCA_003641415.1 Candidatus Zixiibacteriota bacterium
ACATTTGGTCGCTCTGTGTGCAGTTTAATTTCATAGAGCGCTGTTACTTCGTGACCAGCACCAATTTCACCGCCGTCTTCCTTGTCATCGCGAAACTTGTTGTCGTCGACATCGCGATTCTCATATCCCAACAGACGATAGCTGCGTACTACTTCAGGATCGAATTCTACCTGGATTTTGACATCACGAGCTATTACTTGAAGCATGCCGGTTAAATTTTCAACGAACACTCGTCGCGCTTCCGGAAGTTTGTCTACGTAGGCGTAACTACCGTTGCCCTTGTTCCCGAGTTTTTCCATTAACACATCATTGAAATTACCCATACCAAACCCAACCGCAGTTAGGGTAATTCCCTTGTTAGCGTATTCCTTTATTTGCTTGAGGATGTCATCAGGGCCAGTGCGCCCAACATTGGCAACGCCGTCACTACAGAGAATGATTCGATTAATACGATCAGGGGCAAAGTGCTTCATTGCCATTTCGTAGCCCAGTTTGAGTCCTTCTTCAGCGTTAGTAGCACCACTGGGAACAAGCTGTTCAATTGCATGTTCTATCTTAAATTTCTCTTCCAGACTCGTCGGTTCCAGAACCACCCTGCCGGACGAACCATAGACAACGATACCAACTCGGTCATTAGGAGTAAGTTCATCTATCAGTAACCGTAGCGATTTGCGAACAAGGCCCAAGCGATCTTCGCGTGACATTGAACCCGAAACATCTACAACGAAGATCAGATTGGCTGGCTTACGGTCTTCTGGTTGTATCTCTTGTCCCTTGATACCGATTTTAAGGAGTCTGCAGTTCTTGCACCCAAACTTGGAAGAAGCACCTTCGCAATACACTTGGAACGCTGCTTCGCGGGGAGGATTATAGTTGTAATCGAAATGATTGATAAACTCTTCAATCCGTACAGCTTCATTTGGGGGAAGATACCCACGATCAAAATACGATCGAGTCATTATATAGGATGCGTCATCAACATCAATAGCAAAGGTCGATAAGTTGTCATCTTCCGTGTCAACGAATGGATTGACTCCATAGTTTTTGAAAAACATGGCATCGAAGGCTTCCCCGTTGACAATGGTATTTCCTCCGTGAGAGGGTGGAATGAAACCGGTAGCGTGTTGCTCATAGCCATGCATAGGAGTAGAAATGCCAGGACTACAGGATTTCATTAGCATATATGGAGCCGCAGAAACTGGCAAAGAGATTTTTTCTTCATGCAGAATAGTATTTTCATTGTTCTTCTTGTTGATTCTTAATTGGTTTACCTTGTTCTGATCTGAGATAGTCTGGTCGAATTCTCTTTTTACTCTCTCCATCTTTTGGGATATTTCGGCAGTTTTATTCTCCTTTACTGTGACACCAACAATTTCTATCGTCTTGTAGCTAATGGCTTTAACCCTCAACGTATAAATGTCTGGTTTAAGTTGTGTAATGACGTACTTTCCATCAATGTCTGTTGTTGCTTCCCTCTGAGTACCTAGTACTGATACTAAGACACCAACGATAGGCTGGCCTGTTTCTTTGTCGGTGATTTTACCCTCGATTCTGCCGGTAGCTGAAGCATATAGTAAAGCATTGAAAATAATGAAAATCGGGATAAGGATGACCAGTGCAATTGTTAGTTTTGTAGAGCACACATTCCACCGCCTGTCTATAAGATTGTTATTTCTGCCTTCATGGGGGATACATTTTATTGATTGGTTTCTTCCCAGAAATATTCGATTTATTGACTGAGATAAAACCAGACAACTAAAATGTTGGCTATTCTTAACTTATTGAGAATTCTGAGCGGTTATGGATAGAGTGAATACCGCCAGTTTGTTATTGCTAGTATAGAGGAAGAAATCTTCAGGAATGTCGTCTATGGAGTAATTATCAGATTCCTGTGATAGAAGCAAATATGTGTAACGCTGATCCGAACGTACCTTCTCCATGGCTTGATTGAGGTTTTCTGTCCAGGCAATATCGGAGCGCCAGTACCAGGCGGTTTTGGCAATAACATCCCAATCAGGCTCTTCAGGGCAGACCATAACTCCCTCGCGACCATTCGACTTACAAAGCAGATCTGTCATTGTTTGGGTAAGATCATATACTTTGGCGCATCGAATCTGGTGTATTCTGACACCAGCAACTGTCACTCCAATTGCAGTTGATATCCATATGATAAGAAAAACTGCTGCTACTTTAGGTATTAACTTATCTTTCAGGAAAAGCCCTAATCCCATTGCTACGAACAAAGCTGACAGAGCGTAAACAGGGGCAAAATAGTGATAATATATTTTGGCAGCGATTGAATAAAATACGATATAGAGAAGCAACGTTATCCCCAAAGGTAGTAATGCTACTATCTTTTTCTTGATTGACACAAATATCCCTATAGGCAGCAGAAGAATCCAGGGTAGATACAGTGTGCTGTAACGATAAAGAAATCCGTACCACTCCGTATGAATCTCGGGGCCTCCGGTTATGAAACGTCTCCAAACTTGTGTCATGAAGTAGTGCCGAGCGAAGTGTCCATCAGCGTATACCTGATCAAGCAGGAGATACAGAATAACGATCCCAATAGAAAGACCTGGTATTATCCAGAAACGGAGCTTCTTCAACCAGTTTCGGTGTATTATAGCCGTAAGTCCAACCGCCACCCAGACCGGTCCGGACACAACGCCTTTAGTCAGAAATGAACAACCCAACGCCAAACCAGTGACAGTGAAAACCCATAATGGGGCATCATCTATTATTGAGGATTGGAGCTTGACCAATCCAGTTAGAGTAATCAATACGAAAAAGGTCATCGGGTTATCCAGAAGAGTTGAGTTACCGCCCTGCATAAAATTGTAGGTTAATATTAATATGAGTGCTCCCAAAAACCCAAACCACTTGTCAGCGACTTCCCGACCGAGCCAGAAAACAGCCAATACAGAGCCTATTGTACATAAAGCTCCAAATAAACGGGCAGTACTATCATTAGTTCCGAATATCCAGAAAATGACAGCTTGGAACCACATGACAAGCGGTGGGTGCTCAGCAAAATTGGGATGAGAATACAACGTGTAGGTAGGATTAAACCATCTCCCTTGCTCAACCATGTTGCGAGCTATGACTGAGTAAGTAGACGAATCAAGGTTGATGCCATCCTGTCCCCATCCCAGAGACAAAAAGGTAACTGCTGAGATAAGTAATACGACAGCTGGATGTTCAGCTGTCCACGATACATATAGTCGCCAAAGATTCGATAGTTTATTGCGTTTCCCAATCATACAAGAATGTATCGTTTATATCAGCAGGGGTCAATAGAGGTGGCCCTGGTTTGTTGGTTGGAAAGATAAATGAAAGGCTTTATACCGACCATAATATTCCCAACCACCTTGTGATTCTTTTATCGTAAGTTAACAACATTATCATTGTATAGTTTCCCCAGCAAGTGTCGCCGAGTTTTTTCTTGCAATAATTACACTTATCAGTTTTGTTAGAAAAAAGTATTATGATAGTTAATATAACTGTTCGATTACCTCACTATTTATGGTGGGAAGATATTGAACTACGGGTCTAAAGATATGGATAATATATCAATATCACTCTCAGAGGGTGGCGGGGATAGCGTTTCCGAAGTGCGAGTTGACGGTGTAATCGATACCATTACAGCTGGTGAGTTGGAATCTGTTATAGATTCGCTCCTGAAAAGAAAGAGATACCATATCCTGATTGATCTGGCCGGTGTGGATTATATATCATCCGCCGGTTGGGGCATATTTATATCTCACATCAAGGATGTTCGTGATAACAAGGGAGATATTAAACTTGCCAATATGATCCCCAATGTTCATGAAATCTATGAATTGCTTGAATTTGATAAGGTTCTTAGGGCTTACAATTCATCTGATGATGCTCGACATGATTTTGGTAATGGGACTATTTCTACCCAGACAAAAAAAAAAGCTCCCGAGTAACCGGCGTATCGGTCACTGATGACCTTTCTTCTCCTTCATCAGCAAACAATCCTATAAATATAGACAATCAAACGGGGGCTTTACTTAATTCTGGTGACCTTGAGACAGATATCATGCGCCTTATTAAAGATGATCCGTTTGCAACTATAAGGGAAATGATGGGAACACTTAGGATTCATGAGGACTATGATCAGGTTGGATGGTGGAAGATATTCTTTGTCCTTAGGAAAAGAAGTCTTCTCACCAGACGAGCACGTTTTCGTTTCGCGCGCGGTCAGCGTTGAACAGGTCGTTTATGGTTGACACATTTTAGTTTGGTGGTATATTTCTTTTAGAGTGTAATCATGGATTATCATGTAGTTTTAATACTGGTGTTGATCGTCCTGGTTGTGGCTCTGTCGATTATTCTCATCCGGCGAATACTAAATGAAAAACGGCAGATGGCCACTATTAGGCGAATGGATCTGGCCGATTTTTCTAAATTCCTGCTAACCAACAGTGTAGATGGTACCATCAGTGAGGTAGCCCGGAAAGTATCCTGCCTTCTCAAAGAGTCATGTGGCTGTGATCGTGTGGTGTTTCTAAGAAAACGTAGAAGCTTTCTTGAACTCAGTTACCAACATGGGATAGAGCGCATGAATCGACGAACCTTTCGCCTTGCTGCTAATCAGGATTTGGTAATTGCACTCGAGGAAGATTTTATGCCACGTTCGGTTGATAAGCTATCGAGAGTGCTGCCAGACAAGTACCTTCGGATGTTGCAAGGCAAAGGACTCGATTTGTTTTTCCCTGTGTTCTGGAGGAATAATCTATATGGTGTTTACTTTGTCAGGAGCACCATTGAGATTAACTCACGCTCATTTAACATTCTCGTAGCGAGTATAGCTCAATCACTCGCAGCAGCCTATCATGTAAAGTGGCATGAGTCACGAAGTGAACGAATGAAAAAGCGCCTTGTCGAATACCACTCTTCTGAAAACAACTCAATCCCTCCATCAGTTGTTCAACAGAGCAACATGATAAAATTGGTGCGACATCACAATGCTGAAACTATAATTCCCAAACTAATCCAGTCGATTAAACAGGACCTTAATATTAATCGAATCGCATTCCTGTATCAGAAGAATGGACAGAAGAATCCGCAGCCTTTGATTGTACAGGAAGGTCTCGACCATCTTTTATCTGCTCCAACGATGGATTGTATGGAAGAATTGCTGAAAACTATCGATAACAATATGGTACCGATTTCTGATTTTGTAGATAAGAAATCCCCACTGGGAAACTGGACTCGGTCGTTGCGTAGTGCAGGATTGGAAAATATAGCATTCTTTTCGCTATCCAAGGATTACCCAGGTATTTTAGCTTGGGGTGGTATATCTTCCGAGGTGTCGCTACAGAATCAATTGCAGGTGGCACGGTCAAGTGCCACTGACCTGATGAACAATGCTGAGTCGTTCGAGCGCATCGAGGAGATGTCTTATACTGACGGACTTACCGGTTTGGCCAACCAGAGATATTTCAGGCGACGTCTTGATGAAGAAATCCAACGAGCTAAGCGATATAGGCGTAAACTAGCTTTTATTATTTTTGACCTTGATGGATTAAAATCCACCAACGACACTTATGGACACTTGGCCGGAGACGCTGTCCTGAAGCAAATGGGCACTATTCTCAGGGGGTCTATACGAGCCATTGATATTATTGCCCGATATGGGGGAGATGAGTTTTGTATTATTATGCCAGAAACAGATGCTGTCACTTGTACAAGATTTATGACTCGCCTAAAGAACGATGTTGCTGGAACCAGTTTTGTAATTCCCGACACCGATCAACAGCTTGCATGCACGGTCTCCTTGGGTGGAGCAATTTTCCCGGATCATGCCGATAGTCCCGAAAAACTTATCCATCTGGCAGATATGGCCCTTCTTCGAGCAAAATCCAGTGGCAGGAATAAATCTGTTCTGCACAATGATGAGATGAGTATTGATAATTAACATATTTGTTATTTGTGTTTTAGGCTTTACAGGTCTTTATATGAATTCTATATTCTTAGCTAAACAACTCTGCGAGTTGTGCCGATCTAAGGATAAACTATTTTAGGGACTACACTTACGAAAATACGGATGTGTCACTGAATGATTAGGTTTTTTTTCTTTGCGTTGGTTGGCATTATTGCCATAACTGGTGGGCTACTTAAAGCTGCTGACTACAAAGTAGGGCCAGGCGATGAGCTGGAAGTTAATTTCTGGCAAGAACCAACTCTCAACTCCCAAGTTAGAGTTAATCAAGAGGGGAAGATATCTCTAGATATTGTAGGGGAGATAGAAGCTGCTGGAAAAACGACTGCGCAGTTAGAAGTAGATATTGTTCGTCGTATATCTCGACTGAATAAAAATATATCTCAAGCAGTAGTTAGAGTATTTCAATATAATTTTCAGTATGTTTTTATCTCTGGACAAGTGAATAACGCAGGAAAGATAACATTCGAGGAAATCCCTGGATTGTGGAGCATCATTAACGAGGCAGGGGGTGTCACCGAAACTGGAGATCTCAGTCGTGTGACAATTATCCGCGGGGGTAAAGATGCCGGCCGAGTTGAAATTGTGAATGTACGCGAGGCTATTGCTAACGGGACTTTAGACAAGTTGCCCAAAATCCGCCGTCAGGACACAATCGAAATTCCTCGTACGCCAGTAGGGTTGCCCTCAGCAGAATATGGACAACCCCGCGATCGGAAGAATATTATTTATGTCGTTGGCGCAGTACATCAACCAGGTCCTATATCATTCGAAGAGAATGTCGACGTACTTGAGGCTATCTCTCTAGCTGGAGGACCAATAGAACTGGCCGAACTCAAGAAAACCAGAGTTATCACTAAGGATGGCTATTACGGCCAGACAATTCAGCTTGATCTTGAAAAGTACACCGAGTTTGGGATACCTGTGAGATATACCATGCAGAAAGAAGATGTTGTTGTAGTACCGGTAAAACAGCCAAGTTGGACTGGTCGCATTTTCAATTTAACTAACTTCACCGCACTGGTCGGGCTTGTCTCTACGACAGTATTGATCATGAACCAACTCTCCAACGATGACGAGAATTAGGGAGAGTTGATGGACTCAACTTCAGAAAAATCAATCAAGATTCGAGATATTATCAGTATAGCCGTTAAAAGAAAGTGGCTGATAATATTACCTCTGATAGTTGTGACAGGTTTTGCATACGGAGGTACTTATTTCCTGAAACCGAGATTCCAGTCATCTACCATTGTCTGGATTGATAAACCTGCTAACGTATCGCGGGAGCTGGTGAATCTTTTGGGACGAGACCGTATCGTTCGCGAAAGTGATGAGGATCAACGTCGTCGATTGCGAGCACTTCAAAATGAGATCACTTCTAAGAATTATCTATACCAACTCATCCGCGAATTGAATCTTGACCAGAACTCTGAAATCACTCGCCAGGCAGCTAAAATGCGAGAGAGAAACCCATCGTTTTCTCTCGAACAATTGAAATTTAACCTTTTGGCAGATCAATTGAAAAAACAGATTTCAGTTTCCTCTGTTGGCGCTGATCAAATACAGTTGACTGTTGAATCTCATGATCCAGTGCAAGCTCGTGACATGGTTACTACACTGACCAAGGTTCTTGAGCAAGAAAAGACCCGCTATGAAATCGAGACAATTCTTGACAACCAGTCCTTTGCTGATCTGCAACTCAAGAAGACAGAGTACTATTACAAACAGGTGATCGATTCTCTTACAGATGCGCAGATGAGGTTAATGCAACTTCAACTTCCTGAAAGTATTTCATCGGAATCAAACAGAAGTGATATCATCTCTGATATTGACAGAGCCCAGCTTGAAATAGAGGACTATAAAGACGACAGACAACGATTCCTTGTAGAATTAAAAGAATTAAAACTCGATCGAGCTCGAGTAAAGTACTCAGATTCTATAGTTGAATTGAGATCAGAAATAGACGCTCAGATTTCTCTCTATGCCAGCCTGATGGAAAAATATGCCTGGAATGCACAGAATGTAATTAATGTCAATATCCGTCTTAACGATAATCTTCGCCTGCTTGAGTTGATCATCGGTGAAGCGGTAGATAAACAGTACGCATCCTATCCAGAGAATCACCGCGATTTATTGAGAAAATACTTTGTTGTCGAAGAACGTCTCGATGTTATTCGTTCGCGGAAAAGTAAACTTCAGCAATCACTTGTAAACATTGACGAAAGAATAAATCAACTGCCACGTCTTCAAGCTGAAATCTCCGAGCTGGAACGCAGAGTAGCTGATGCTCGCAGGTATCGTGATGCCTTTCGATCCGAGGAAGCAACGGTCAGCATTCTTTCCGAACGTGCTAAAGATCGCACCAAATATCGAATTATCGAACCAGCGCGTATTCCGCTCAGTCCAGTTTGGCCTGATGTTAAGAAAATTATGATGATGGGTGTTATGCTCGGCCTGTTGATAGGTGTTGCCGCTGTATTTACGTCTGAATTTTTAGACAATTCTTTTAAGAATATTGAGGATGTGGAAGAACTTCTGAAACTTCCGGTATTGGCTACTATCCCCAAAATCGAAAAACTAAAGAGTATCAGGTAATATAATATGGAGACATTTCAACTCAAAAGTAAGCTTGTTGAAAGCGACCGGGAATTTCTTATCAGGACGAGTAATGATATGAGTTCGAGTATGATATCAAGCGAAGTATGGTTGAACGGTAAGCTGAAGGAAACTGTCACTTTTCCGCACTCTCCAGGTATTAAGTATGAGGAAGCTGTATCCCTATTAAAGCAGGCTCATAGTGAAAAGAAGAAAGAAATCGAGCTTTTGATGGGGGTATTTCGTCGTACTCTTACAGAAGGAAACTCCAACAGCTTGACACATCTCGGTACAGCTTTTTTCTATAAGCAATTCTTTCTTGAAGCTCGCGAACTATTTTCAAAGGCTATCGAACTAAACCCTAAATGCCATCAAGCATTCAATTATCTTGGACAAACAGAGTTAGCCTTGGGACAAAAGGATGAGGCCGTGAGAATGCTGCATCGGGCTGCTCAACAGAAACCTGAATATGCAGACTACAGAAATCATTTGGGTTTTGCCTTCCATGCTCAAGGAGCTTTCGATCGAGCCATAGCCGAATTTGAACAGGCGATTAATTTGAATTTGTATTATGCTGACGCTTACTTCAATCTCGGGCTGGTGTTATTAGATAAGGCGCTACAACAAAATAAAGCTCCTTCATTTGCAGAGATTGTAACCAAATCAACTGGTTGTTTCAAGAAAGCTCTTCTGATATATCCCGACTACGATTCCATTCTCTTTGAGGAGGCAACTATTGCTGTAAACAATTCCGATCTGAGCAAAGCTATCGAGCTGTTTTCTCGGATTAATAAGAAAAAGCAGGATAGACACCGCCGTGAATTTCTCGACTTTCATATGAAGTATGCTTTAGATCCGGAGATGATCTCGGCGGATACTTTACAAGAGAGAATCCGATATCTGGAGCAGCAAATCAAAAAGAATCCGACCTATGTTGATCTTCGCTCAGACTTGTCTCAATGCTATCTAAAGTTGGCCTACTTACTATGGGAAAAAGGCATCAAGCAATATAGCGAAACGGTCGGTCTCAATCCTTCTCTTGGCAAATTAGCTTTCTGTCAGAATGAAGCGGAGAAGGAGCTGGTTAGTCTTCGCAACGCGCTTGACCGTATGGCTGAGAAAGGTTGATATGTATGGCGCTCCGTCCTGTATCTATACTTGATTTTTATTCCCCGGAACTTCCTTTTGCTACGGAGTTTCGTCGCTTGTTACAGCGAATAGATAATTCTTCTAAGAAACTTGACCGCAAAGCTATATTGATTACTTCTGCTGTATTAGCTGAAGGGAAATCGACAATATGCTCTTTTCTTGCCCTGTCTGCTGCTCGACAGAAGAAGATGAAGACTTTACTTATAGATGCTGATCTCAGACGTCCGTCAATCCACAAGTTTTTTGCCATGCAGAGAGAGAATGGACTGGTTGAGGTGTTGTCGGGTGATCTTGGGGCTGCAGAAGCAGTTAAACATACAAACCTTGAAAACCTGCATATAATCACTGCGGGCAGGTTCATTCATGAGCCATCTGAACTTTTTGATGCTGAAGCTATCGGACGCATAGTCAACGAAATGAAATTTTACTATGATCTGGTGCTTGTCGATTGTGCTCCTGTCTTGCCTGTTTCTGATCCAATGTTATTAGCTTCAAAGCTGGATGCGATCATTCTGGTGATCAAAGCAGGGGAGACTCAGAAAGAAGTAGTTGAAAGAGCAGTTGATATCCTCGGCTCAAATGGTAGTCGTATTCTTGGTGTTGTGCTCAACAATATGAATAACAGTTTACCATATTACTACGATTATAAGTACTATAACTACAATAGCTCAACCGATAAATCTCGACATAAAAGAAAAGCTCGGCAAATTTCGAGTAATTCACAGCACAGTCATCGGAAAAATTCAGCCAAAAACCCAGAGCCTAAAAACAATATCGCAGAACGTTCTTCGTGACCTTTCTCGGTAAGATCAAATGGAGTCCTCAGCTAACATCCTAACAGTTGATCTTGAGGAATGGTTTGTTGTTGAGGCCCTTTCTGGACTTATATCACGAGAAGATTGGAGCAAACTACCCTCTACAGTGGTCAGAAATACACGGCGTTTGTTGGAGTTGTTTCGAATAAGGGAAGTTTCCTCTACTTGGTTCGTACTGGGTTGGGTAGCAGAGCAGCATCCTGATCTTATCAGGGAAATCCAACAAGAGGGGCATGAGATCGCCTGCCACAGTTATGCTCATATAAGGGTCAATAAACTTGAACCAGACTCATTCCGTAGGGATACGAAACTGGCCATAGAAGCAATTACCAAAGCTATCGGCTACTCACCGATAGGTTATCGAGCTCCGAGTTGGTCGATTGACCCAACAACTCCCTGGGCTTTTAAGGTAATTTCCGAATTGGGATTTGAATATGATAGTTCTATTTTCCCGATAAAGCACGACATTTATGGTGTCCCTGATGGTCCTCGCTACACTTTCAAAATGAATTTGGAGAATGGTCGTGTACTCTATGAAATTCCAGCTTCTACTTACCGTCTGTTTGGAAAGAATATCCCTTTTGGAGGAGGTGGATTTCTACGCCATTCGCCGTATTGGTATTCACGCAGGATGATTCGGCACCTTAATAAGCACAACCAACCCGTGTTAGTCTATATACATCCTTGGGAAATCGATTCTAACCCCCCCCAAATAGAGGGATTGTCAGCAATGCAGCGTTTTCGAACCTATGGATCAACCTCTGTCTTTATCAGCAAGCTCGATCGTCTTTTGAAGGATTTCCAGTTTTACTCTATGGGAGAATATATAAAGGAATTCAAGAAACGCCGGATCGGTTTTCATGTTGAATAATGGCAGACTAAGAGAAATTTAGGCTGTTTACATAAGTTACGCCTGTATATATAATTAGCCTATTTATTCATTTAATCCTTGACTGAAGTTGTATAAGAGTAAACTTTGGTATTGAACGATTGCTAAAGAGGAGGTGTTTTGTAACATGTTGACATTGAAACGATTGTGTATCCTATTGATCGCCTTGGTGATCTGTATCCCTAACGCTCAAGCCCGTAAAAAGAAACCGAAATCTGGTAAAATCGAAAACCTCGTGTACACAGATTCTAAATACAATTTTCAGTTGACGTTATTGGATAATTGGAAAGCCCGCCTTAAAAAACTTGATGATAATTATCGTCTCGTTTTGATTCAGGAAAACTATCAGATTCCACCGGATTATGCAGATTCTCCGGACTACACGCTTGTCCCGCGTTTGACAATCTATGTTGCTGAGACTAATGTAAGTCCCTTTGAATTACTTGATTCGTTATTGAGTGTTTCTTATTCCTCGGATTTGAAGAAAGATATCATCAAAGAATTTGAGATTCTCAACAATCAGTCCATTGGTGAAGGGGAACGTGAAAATGTTATCACTCGGAAACGCAAATCATATCGTATTGACGACATCAAAGGTGTACTCTGGCAAGGCAAAGTCAAATATGTCAATAAAGTGATTCAGTCAGCGTCTACTGGAAGTGGCAAACGTATCTATGGCGCATATATGGGGGGAGTTGTGATACTACAAATTGAGAAGAATAGGTTGTTGCTTTTTCATGTGATCAGCGAAGATCAGTACTTTCCTATGATTTGGACAGAAGCAATGAAAGTGGTAGGTTCGTTCAAAAAGACAGAGTAGGTTGTGTTTTCAACAAACTATGCATAGTTGGGATTAGTCTTTCTTGTTGACCAGAAGAATCTTCTGTTATATTATTATTAGTCATAGAAGAAACCGGCAATCTATTGGGAGGTTCTAATGTGGGCGTTACGGGCGTTTTTTGTGACAATAATTGTTTTGGCTATTGTCACATTCGCTATATATAATGTTCAACTTGACCAGAGAATTGATGTAAATCTTATCTGGACAACGTATTCTCAGGTGACTGCAATTGAAATCGTATTCTGGTCGTTTGCCTGTGGTGTGGTTTTGTCTCTCCTGGTTTTCATCTCTGCCTACATTCGGAATTCGGTCAATCTTCGAGCTATGAGAAAGCAAATAAAAGCACTTGAAAGTGAAGTGACAGTGTTGAGAAACCGTCCGATAGAGGAATCCGCAGAACTGCTTCTTGAGGATCAAGCCTTGTCTCAAAAGAATAAAACTCAACGGGAGGATCAGTAGCAGGCATGGTTGAGTATGTCCTTGTTTTTCTGGTATTGTTTGCTATCTCGTTGGCTTTCTTTTTGGTATATAGACGATTTCTTGGCAAATCCACACAACATGTATCATCCCTGTACGTCGAAGCATTAAAGGATTTGCTTGATGATGAGCAAATTCAAGCTTTTACTAAGCTACGACAGGTTGTAGCCGATGACACTGCAAATATTGATGCCTATTTAAGGTTGGGAAAGATTCTAAGAGAAAATGGCAAACCAGATCGTGCACTTCAAGTTCACAAAGATCTCACTTTGAGAGGCCACCTGTCGAACGATGACAAAAAAGCTATTCTCCGACAATTGGCTGAGGACTATTTTGCTTTGAGTGATTATGACACTGCCGAAGCAGCCCTGAAAGAAATGACATCGTTAGCACCTAAGGATCGATGGGCACATGAAAAGTTGTTAAGAATTCAGGAAACAACGCATCGCTGGGAGGAAGCATATAAAACCGCAGCTGATATTCTAAAAATTGAAGCCAGCAAAAGCAAAAAGAAACTAGCCATATACAAATATCGTCTTGGGGATGAGCTTTATAAGAAAAGAGAATATCATAAGGCACGCCTGCTGTTCAAGGAGGCTATCGGGTTTGATCCGGTATATGTCCCGGCCTACTTGGCAATTGGTGATACATACGGTGATGAAGAACGTTATGAGGATGCTGTAAATTTCTGGAAGAAACT
>QNAG01000054.1 GCA_003641415.1 Candidatus Zixiibacteriota bacterium
GAACTCTCGAAGGCATTCTATGCTCTTGGAATTATTGGTGTTGGCGAAGCAGCGGCGCGTACACTTGCAGAACAATGCGGTTCATTGGCGGCAATTGAGAATGCTACAGTCGAGACATTGGAGGAAATCGATAGTATCGGCCCCGTGATAGCTCGCAACATCCGCGACTTTTTTCATAATGAGGGTAACAAGGTAATGCTTCAGAGGATGCGAGAGGGGGGAGTTGTGTTTCCAGACCATAAAGAAATAAAATCGAAAAGCAGCCTCGCTGGGAAGCAGTTCGTTATCACAGGTACTCTTTCTCAACCAAGAGAGCATTTTAAGAAGCTCATTGAGGATAATGGGGGCAAAGTTGCAACTTCGGTATCGTCAAAAACAGATTTCCTTCTGTGTGGTGCTGATGCCGGTTCCAAGCTGGATAAAGCCCGCAAGATTGGAGTGGAAATAATCGATGAAGACCAGCTACAGCAACTGCTTTAAGGCTGACTCCATCCAAAAGCAATCAGGGGGCAAAAAAACCATATCCCGGCTATGCATCATTCCTGGCGGAGGTGTCACCTCGATGAGATCGCAGAACTTGAAATCTGTGGTACAAAAGAACATGACTCACGCGTTGCCTCATTGTAGGATGTTACCGAAGTGATTGTTGAGATCAATCAACAAAACCGGACATTTCTACTTTGCCTTGACACAATCGATCAAACTTCTTGACAACTCATTGGACTGTATTATCTTAAGTTTTGTAAGGATTAAACGTTTCGCTAGGCTCGAGCGTCATTAATCAAAAGTCCTTCAAGCGGTGGTACGCCGTTTTATAAATACCGGAGATTCTTGCCAATGAGGCTAACAATACAGAAGATAGTTTTCATTGTGATGGCTGTCATTCTGGCGGTTTGTGTTCATGCAACTGAACACCATTCCGGACCGGTTCCTAATAAGTTCATTGTCCGGTTAACTCCTCAAGCAGATATTAATCATCTGTCGCAAGCATTAGGCAAAGACGACAGCTTCCATAAAATGACCAGGCTACGTTTACGCAGTGAACTTGATGGGGCTGAAGCATGGAACCGAACGTATATAATTCGCACCAGCGGGCAGTCTTTATCCGAAGCAGAGGTGGTTTCGATGCTGGGCAAGGACAACATCGAATACGTTGAACCGGATTACTACCTTGAGTTTTTCGATCTTCCCCACGATTCGCTGTTCCCAAATCAGTGGTATCTGTACAATATCGGACAGCCCTACCTCGCAATCGAACGAGTTCCGGGGGCTTACAATGATGAACTCATAACTCGCGTTGGCACGCCGGATAAGGATATTCGAAAGATTGGTTTCTATCAGACCCCTCCCTCTGAGACAACCCGGGTTGTGGTGGCTATAGTTGATAGCGGTATTGATATTTTCCACCCTGATCTGGAAGGCCGGATATGGCGAAACCTGGATGAGGTGCCCTACAACGGCATCGATGATGATCACAACGGTATTGTGGATGACACCATCGGTTATGACGTGTCCGGTGATGTTTCCAATTTTCTTGACCCTGAGGGTGATATTGATCCGACTGATTACGTTGGCCATGGGACCCACTGTGCGGGTATTGTGGGAGCTAACTCCAACGATTTTGGGATAGTGGGTGTGGCTCCGTGGGTCGAGTTGATGCCGGTGAAAATTATGCCCAATGGAACCAGCGCCGTTGGAGCCGCTGGTATCCTGTATGCAGTCAATTCGGGAGCTAAAGTAATCAATGTGAGCTGGGGGTCACCTTTTGAATCGGTAGTGCTCAAGGAAGCCATTGATTTTGCCCGTCACAATGGTGCGCTGGTTTGTATTGCCTCGGGGAACACCGGCGACAACACCCGTTATTATCCAGCCGCATTCGATTCGACCTTTGTGGTCGGCGCTGGGAACTCTGATGGATTTATGACTGAGTTTTCCACTTATGGTGAACATATCGATATTATTGCTCCCGGTCAGGATATTCTCTCTCTTCGAGCGGCCGGCACTGATATGTATGGTCCATATCCAAGCCTGGAACCGGAAGTGCGTATCATTGCCGATAATTACTATATAGCTGATGGTACTTCGATGGCTACCCCTATGGTAGTTGGAGCAGCAGCACTGTTGCTTTCGGTTAGACCTGATCTCTCTCTTGAGGAGCTTCAAGACATTCTGCTGTTAGGCGCAACTGATTTG
Organism: Candidatus Zixiibacteriota bacterium; assembly: GCA_003641415.1. GTDB lineage: Bacteria > Zixibacteria > MSB-5A5 > GN15 > FEB-12 > B120-G9. Next base: position 2,194 of record QNAG01000054.1, read on the forward strand.
ATTGATCCTCTAAACGCAGGAGATTCCCTGCCGGGTCCGGATACTTTGTGCGGATATGGATATCTGAATATCGATGCTTCCCTGGCTCTGTTGGAAGATGGCAGCGTTTTCATAGTAGAACCCGTTCATCGCAATCGTTACACGGATAACATTCCAATCAAAATAGCCTCAGTTGCCGGCTACACCGGAGGTTGGAATCTCGAATACGCCTGGGGGCTAAACCCTGACGACTGGTCTTGGCTGAATTCCGGTGAAACTATCCCAAGCGACTCGTTGGCTTTCATTTTCAACGCGCCAGATATGTCGGGTTTTATCAGTTTCAGACTCACAGATGATTTTGGATCAATGTCGAGCGTTACCGTTACATATGTACGTTCCAATTATCTGGAGATAACGTCGCCATTTAATGGTGAGGAGCTTTTTTATAATATCCCTATCTATGGCTCCGCCTATGGACTGGATTACGATTCAGTTGTGTTCTCATACCGCGATGGATTGGGGATGGTAGAGTGGCTTGGTTCCTCAACAGGAGAGTATTTCGACTCTTTGATGCTCGATTGGGTCGTTTCGGGATCCGACACTGGTTATTTTGTGATTTACGCTGACGGTTTTTTTGGCGATCAGACACAGGTGGATTCGGTTTCGGTACATGTGAAATCTGCTTTTGCGAACGGTTGGCCACAAGCTACCGGCGGCAGGGGGGGAATGACGCCAGTGTGTGCCGATCTTGACCATGATGGAATCAACGAAGTGATAGTTACTACCACATCAGGTCTGATCGTATTTCGCGGTGACAACGGTGAAGTGGTCAGTGGATTTCCAGTTCTCGAGAATACTGACACAAGATGTGTGCCCGCTGTCTACGACCTTGACGGTGACGGTTTGGACGAAATAGTTTTAACCAGTACAAATGGCATCCACATTGTTCACTACGACGGGTCGTCGTATGTTGAAGATGTTCTGCTTGAGTGCTACACTGGGCAAATACCCTACGAATACGCATATCCCAATCCAACTATTGGACAACTGCGGATAGATTCAAAGCCAGGAGCAACACCAGATTCAGCTATTCTCATATTGAACAAACTGGGGCAGATTCTTGCATATCGATTCGACGGCAACCCTTACTTCTATGGATTGGAAGGACTTTTCGCACAGTTTAGCGATAGGATATCATTCTCCCATGGTATCGGCGGGGGTACCTCACCTTTTGTTTCGGCTACGAATCTCAATGGCGACGATTGGTTCGAAGTCGTGGCTTCCTATACGTCGCCTTTTCCATATACTGGAGTAGGTGTATTCAACGGCGCCAACGGACAACCAACCTTCGACGAAGATTACGGCTCCGTTTTGAGTATCCCCAGTGTATACGGAACCGTTCTTGTTGATCTTGATGGTGATGATCTCCCGGAAATAGTTACGCTTGGATGGGAATCAGGAATGGTTCGGATTTGGGCTTTGGCGCGTGGTATTGAGAATTTGTCGGGTTGGCCTATTGATTTGCCTGACGTAGTCGGTTGGATAGGTTCCTATCCCATTGCGGCTGACCTCGATTTGGATGGTAGTCCTGAAATCCTTTTTACTTTCTTTGAATACGATATTGCCTCGCTTTATATCTTCCGGGCCGACGGGACTCCGTATATTATCCGAGAGGGTCGACCAGTAGGCGAAGCTTTTTCCGCACCGGTAGCTTTTAGCACCCCGGGGGTAGCCAATCTCACTGGCGATTCTTTCCCTGAGATATTTTTCAGATCAGGCTATATATTGCCCGGTACTGGTCCCGAACGGCTTTATATTCTCGACCACAACGCCAGCCCTCTTCCGGGCTGGCCCAGGAATACACCCGCCCGTGCCAACTGTGTTGTTTCTGCGCGGTATGCCCCACTAGTGGATGATATCGATGGTGATGGCCTGGTTGAATTGGCTATACAGAGTGATGGTCATGAATTACTTGTGTGGAATTTTGATGCTTCAGTTGAAGATGGCCGGAATACTTTCCGCTTCCTTGGGGACAATCTTAATAGCGGCCACATGAACCCCATGCGGATTTCAACAGGAATAGATGAAGATGTTGCTATCAACCTGCCGCGAACTGTTACTCTTCATCAGAACTATCCCAACCCGTTTAATCCGACTACTAACATTGTGTTTTCTGTCCCCACTCGGAGACACGTTCGGCTGATTATTTACAATATACTCGGACAGGAAGTTGAGACACTCCTGAATAAAGATATCTGTGCCGGTTCACATGAGGTCAGGTTCGAAAGCGCTAACTACACTACGGGAGTGTACTTTTACCGACTTGAAGCTGGAGAAACAGTGCTAACCAGAAAGATGCTTCTGTTGAAATGAAGTTATTTCGATTCATACTTTTTTCCCTCTGTGGCTTGATAGCTATATCTACGGTCTACGGATCAACAGAGCCGGAAGGACCACTGTACCAGATGCTGTGGAACGATATGAATGCGGTGAAAGTTGTTGACGATCATTTTGCAATCAGCATTTCCGACAACTCGATAATCGTTAGCGAGCTTGTAGATAGTCTGCAAGCTTTTGAAATATCCCGTGTTGTTCCAGTCGACTATGCCCCAACGAGATTGAAAGAATATGATACTCTCCTGGTTGTATGTTCCGAAGATTTCAGCTTAAGCGCATACAGAATCAGCAGTCTTCCGGATCTGGAGTGTCTCTGGACTGTCAGTCCGGGAATCCCGTTTGCCGATTATGTTTTTCATGACAGGTCTCTTTATCTCTCGTCTTGGTATAACGGTCTGTGGAGATTTAGTTTTGATGCTTCTTTCGATGCAGTTTTCGTTGATTCGAGTATGGTTGGTATCATGATGACCCAGTTGGCAATTGAAGATGATACTCTGTATGCCCTTGATGAATACAATGGAATTATGCGATATGCCCTCGACGGGAACGGGTTTGGTCAGTTTATCGACTATTTGTATGTACCGAAGGAAACCTCTGGGTTCGTTTGCCTTGATACGACTTTACTGATACTTCTAAAGACTGATGGTGTTCTGATTGGTTCTTTTGATCACCAAGGTTCCGGAGTGACTGACTCATTAGTCGATGTTGGTCACCCTCGACGAATCTACAAGACATCGGGCAAGATTGTGCTGGTGGAAAACCGGTATGTGCGAGTGATGGACTTAACGAATTTCGAGATAACCAGCATGGCTGAGATTGAAACAGGTGGGGTTGATGGAGACTTGTTTCAGTTCAAAGGACGTAATCACCTGATTCTTCCACGGAAAGGTGGTGGATTGATTGCCTTTGATTTACTGGATGTAAGCTACCCACGCGTTGCGTTGCACCGTTCAGGACCGGTGAATGACTTGCTTCTTGTCGATGGGAAGCTAATCACCGGAGGTGGAGATAATCCTATTGATGTTTACACTCTTGATGCTGACCTGCTTCCTCAATATAACTATACTATGTATAAAGGGTTGAAAAATGTTCAGGCTCTGGATAACAATGGCGATACCTTAGTCGCATATTATGCAGGCTTAAACAAAGTTATCTTCATGCTTAATGCCCTTGACCCTGATTCGTTCTATGTAGAGCGCTCATTCTTTCTTGATGATACCCTGACTGGAGAGCTGCAACTGCTTGACCACAAAATAGATACTCTAAGAGCGCTTATCGCTGTGGGTGAAACCAGCGTGCAAGCCTATACTATTTCCGATTCTGGGTTTGTTACACAGATTGAGCCATGGCACTTCATAGGGCGTGTTTCTTCTGTCCTGGTTCACGACACATTGCTTTTTGTAGCCACTACCAAGAATCAAATTTGGACGCATCGTATTATGCCCGGCTTTGAATTGGAACGGCTCTCAATTGTAGATATAAGCGCCTCCACATACGAATTGACATGGTTTGGGGACAGGCTGATGGTGTTTGTCCAAAATGATCTCGTGATCTATGACATGACTGACCCACGAAGTCCCCAAATTGATACAGTTATTAATTTGCCATTTACAGTGTTAGAATCGGAGTTGGTTGACGATAGATTGTACGCAATAGGTCCTGAGGGAATCGGCGTTTTCGATCTGACAAGCAGCCTTCCTGTACTTATGAGTGTAAGTGGCAAAGGAGGGTCGATGCTCGCTGTCGAGGGGAATGTCCTGGTCGCGTCCGATGGTACTTCACTGGATATCTACTATCTCTCGGATGATGATCAACCGGATACACCCCGGGATCTGCCGGACGCATTCGTACTACAACAAAACTATCCCAACCCATTCAACGCTGGCACCACTATCAGGTATAGTCTACCTACTCGTTCTCATGTAAAGATTGACATTATTAACATTCTCGGTCAGAAAGTAAGGACGCTGGTTGATGCGGAACAGCCGGCTGATTCTTATGAAACCTATTGGGATGGCACCAACAGCAGCCGTCATACAGTTGCTACCGGAGTTTATTTCTATCGTTTTCGAGCGGGGGATATTTCTGTAACGCGCAAGATGTTGCTATTGAAGTGAGAAAATAGGTATCTTTCGAGGGCAACTCTGTATTTCAGCGAGTGTTTTTACTTCTTTTCTTCCAAGTCGCGCAAATCGACCTCATAACATGATCCAGTACGTTCGGGAACCTTAACTGAACCAGGACGAATTGGAAGAGCGCTTGGAAAGCCTGTCGGGTCGGTAGTAGTATAACTCACCCAACCGTAGCTGCTGGAGAAATAGATAGCTGTCAAAATGTGATCCCAGGACTGAGCCAGAGCAGGAGGCGAATTCATAGCTCTGCCCTCAAGACGGAATGTCCACTCGCCGGCTTGTTTGTAATAGGTCCGGGTAACATAAGCAGGGAAGTAGTTCACATTGGTATTGACATAGCCCCCAAGTCCAGCTTGGGTGTAGTACGGGTATTGGGAAACGCCTCCCTCGGTTTCATCGATCTGGATACGGGCGCTGTTGGCTCCGGTAGTGCCGCTGAGAAGCAGGTAGCACTTACCAATGAGAACGATATAGCCATCGTCGGGAATAGTAATTTCTACTTCAACCAGGTCACTCATTTCTCCAGTCGACAGATCAATCAAATTAGAGCTTTGATATCCGGCAATGCCCGGTTCATCCAGTATTTCATAGGAGTTTATGGCAGATTCTGGTATTATTACTGCAGAATCACCAACCCTACCACCCTGGAGAGTGATGCCGGGGTTTCCCTCAAAGTCAAGTAGTTGCAGAGATCCTCCGGAATCTACCACAGTTTTTAATACGACAAGTCCCGTATCATCGGAAACACAAAGTCCTTCAGCAACTGCTGAACGAGGTACTGATGTCAGCCGTGTTCTGGGTTCTATAGTCTCGCCCTCGATTGATATTTCAAGGTACAATTGTTCATGTTCAATGAAAATTGAACTGGACAACGAAGTCTGTGAGCCTAACAGGTGAACGAACAAACCTTCAGTCGTCAACACTGTATCAGATTCCTGCCACAGAACGTTACTACCGGTTGAATCAGCATACAGAGAAAACCCTACAAAGTGTTCTCCGTCAACCACAGGGGTTCCCCCGGGCCATGTAAGCCTTCCCTGATATGAAATAAGAGTTTCACCAGCTATTACATCCACTGGATTACACATAGTCATAATGGCGACCGACAATATCAAAATAATGCAGAAACGCAGGAACTTAATACCTCGCAAACACTCATATATGAATATGTGTATTATCGACAATTATTCCCAAAACCGCAACCGCTGAAGTGCTGTTGCAACCGAGAGTGAAAAAGCCGCCTGCAATTTACTTGCAGGCGGCCATTGTATAGATACCGCTTCACAGGCGGTCTCTCAGGGATTACTTGGTAAGTACCATCTTCTTACTGAGAGATTTATCACCGGCTGTGAGACGATAGAGGTACAGACCGGAAGATACCGTGTTCCCGTTGTTGTCAGTACCTGTCCATGTAACAGTATGCGGACCTTCGTTTAGTCTGTCGTTCACTAAAGTGGCGACTTCCTGACCCAAAACATTGAACACTGTCAACTTAACCTGCGATGTCTTCGGGAGATTGAAGCTGATCACAGTGGTTGGGTTAAACGGGTTTGGATAGTTTTGGGAAAGCGTAAACTCAAGTGGCAGAGTGGGATCATATGCACTGGTCAGTCGTTCCACACGCACACGGTCGCCATTGCTGCTGTAAACAAGGTCAGGATAAACACGCTCACCGTTGACACTGATCTGAATCAAATCGCCTTCTTTTGGGTAAGCAGAAGTGGTTTCGCTACCAGTCTCCCAACCGTACACCGGAGTGAACTTGAGAAGACCGTCAACACACACACCGTGACCACAGGTCACTCCATCCTCAGTGGAGGCTTCAATGACAGCATCAGCCGGCAACGCCTTGCCATTAAGCGTAATACCGCTACCGTAAATCGACATCCAATTCCGGGTGGGAGTAATAAAATCAGTTGCAACCGTTACCGGTGTATTTTGACGGGAAACCGCAACGGGTGGTTCTATCCAACCTGGATAGGTTAGAGTAGCATCAGCAGTGCTCCTGATCCAGTAGCCAAACTCTGGACACATCTCGGTCAATGTGCTGGAAATCGTATCACTGGCTACATAAACCTGATATCCACCATCGTATCCTAACACTACTTCGTACAATCCTGCGATAGAGGCAAGAGCCGTTTCTACGGGAAGGCACTCATTGGGCCAGTAACTCACCAGGTTCCAACCGGAGTAGATCTGGATGGACTCGGCTTCATCGATCTTGAGACCACATATCGTTATAGTATTGTCGCATCTCATTTTGACCCAGTAACCGTGGTAGTAATCCACATTATCAAGTGTGGAGTACTCGGGCAGGTCGGGATCATATGTCAATGCGCCATGATCAAATCCAAGGATGACCTCAAGACAACTGCACTTGCCCAACAATGAGGCAAACTCAGTAATGTTAGTGGCATAGTCAAGGTTCCACGAAATCAGGTTCCAACCAGTAGTCAGTTCGAGTTCTATGCAAGTGTAGAAAGAGCACAGCTCGAATTGCGCGCCGTTGGTGGTCCAGAAAATCTCCGGATCGGTAAGTACTTCTTCATCGTTGATGGTAAATGTAATGAGATTTCCCGGCTCAGCGCCTTCATCAACGTCTGGCGTGTACTCATCATCACAATAGATAGGCATGAAACCGAATGTGCCATCTGCTCCAACAACATCCATCCCGCACAGCACACCGTCGGGATCGTAGGCTTTAATGACATCGCCTTCGGCAAGGGGTACGCCATTGAAATCCGGAAATTCACAGTACACATCAATCCACGCATATGTGGGGGTGATGGTGTCACTTTCTTCACCACATGGTCCTATATTCACCCTATGTGGGAAATCAGAGTCGCCGTGATAAGCAGCCACTCCGAAATTATCCACTGCTCGAATATAGTACTCGAAACCGAAATCACCGTTCACTTCGGCTGGGATAAAGGAATAGTAGGTGAAACTGGACTCGGCCATAGCTACGCTATTGTACAGTATCTCACCATAAGAACGATAATACAATTCTACGGCAGTAATAAAGAAAGTCGTATCCCAAACCTCCGCCGTGATTATGACTTCAACACCTTTGTCTATGCACGAGTCGATCGAAGTATGCGTAATTACCGGCGCAACATTAGGTAGCACCGCAATCTGATAAGGATATATCGACGGGTCCGCCGACGGTGCCGATCCCGTAGTGGTTCCGTCTGTAGCAGTGATATAGTAATCTACACCAGGATTAATTACAACTCCGGCTGGAATATCGGCTCGCCACAAGCTATCGGACACATTCCACATTGGGGTCGAAAGGTAACCTCCTCCTCCAGTTGTGCGATAAAACAAGGTAGCATCAGTAGGGAATGGCTCTACATTGTCAATTACCCAGGCATCAATAGTAAGTGCCACCCCGAATGGTTGAGCAACAGCTTCAAGATTACGAGTGTAATCTGTAACTATAACGATTGGTCTCATACACGGGATATACCAAGCTGTGTCGAGGGCCATTTCACCGAAGTCTTCGACTAGTAACTCTACCTCACGCTCTACTCCATCGCAATCAGGATTGGAGGAGTGGTAGCGGATTTTGTACTGCGAAGCCCAACCCTCAACCATGTCCTCAACAATTCCGCGAAAATCAGCCAAGATCGAGTACCATTGACCTCCGGTAGCGTCAGTCAGACTAAGAGAGTCGCTATGGTACTGCCAATCGTAGCAACCACCACAATAATCATGGTAGGTTCCAGAGTTACCAAGATCGGGGCCGATAACATAGCAAGATACATCATTAGCTAAAAGCAGACTCACAATAGATTCCTGTGTATGATTGGTGAAATCTCCAGAAGAACATGTGCCCGGGCAGGACATATCACCTTCGTAGTGAGCCGATGCGTCAGTTACAACTATGAAGAACTTCTGTGCTGCTGGGCGAAAGTTCATTGTCGTGGCAGCATCGAGAGCATCGAAAGCGTCCTCAGGTCCATCACCGCCACCCCATGCTACCAAGTCATTGATCCATCCTCTGAATACATGCAATGACTCTGGGGGTACCAGGTTGCCGGAATTATACATAACGTAGTCGTCGTAGTAAACAATCAATCCAATCCGAAAATCAATGCCCGCCGCCACGAGGCTGTCAGCAAACAGCTGTGTGTTTATCTTGAGAGCATCGATCTCGTCCCCCATACTACCAGTTGCATCAAAGACAAACACGATATCAGTTGCCACAGGTCCCGATTCGGGCGGGTAGACCTTGAACATTGAGTCCTGATAAACGCCGTTCTCATTAACGGTGAAGTTGTCCTCGTCTAACTCGAAGAGTCCTTCACCAACACTGTCTACAAGTGCCCAGAGATATATAATTGGGAACTCATCAGCTGACAAAGAGGTGATTTCCATGTGCAGATTTTCGCCTTCGGCATCTTTAGGAACAAGCGAAACGAACTCGTGAGGGTTAGAGACAGCTTGTTCTATACCTTCCGAATCAAAGTGTGTCACACGGAATTCATAACTGATTCCAGGTTCAGTTACTTTCATCTTAGCCCATGTAGCATCTGTTGTAGCAAGAGCATGCCACCCTTCAGTGCCGCTAGTGCGATAATCAATCTTGAATGAACTTCCGGTGGTAAAGGGAGAAACAGCTTCGTTGTCTCCATAGTCATTGAACCACCTAATATAGATGACATCATCATACTGAACTGATGTGACTTCAGTAGGGAATGTCCCAGCTGTCACTACAGTAGTGAGACTCAACAACACGAAAAGAGATACCATAACTGCAAACTTATGCGAGAACATACGATTAATCATATTCATTTCTCCGTTAACTAAAGTTGATTACATTTATCTATGTTTTTAAACTACCCTTGGTTTACGAGTCGAACCCTTCTGGTTCTACAATCGAATTTGTTTCTTCCTGTTCCTCCTTTCTTCCTGTCCCCGTCACCCTGAGATTTGGTACGGTCACGGTTGGTATAATTGTTTGCGATTAATGTTATCCTGTCTCAGCCACTTGCAAAAATAGCATCAGACTGCATCAGTTATCTATATAGTTCATTAAATTATAAACCTTCACCACCTCCTGCGACTCCTTTGTCGATCTACTGCATTTGAAACAGTAGCTAATGTAGGAACCTGCTAAATAACCCTACATTTACTATAGATAAATCTACCCTCTCAAGTCAACCTTTTTTATCTATAAATTACTTTTTACTGAACCCGACAGATGTGTTATGCAAAAGCTAACCTTGTTAGCATCAGCTAGACACGATCACACAGCTGGATCAACCCACCACTCAGGAGCCAGACGATGGGTGATCTCAACTATCTCCCGATCTATATCCTTTAGTGCGCCACGTTTGATTAATCCCTCGAGTGCTTCGTTAAGTAAAGCCAACTTGTCCCGGATAGGTACCGAAGCCGGATAGTATTCATTATTGAAGAAGATGCGGTAACGGCGTCGCTGATCCTCATTATCAATCATCCGGCCAATAGCAGTTTCCAACTCCTTACCCCTAAGCCCCTCAAGTTCTTCTTTGGGAGATCCCAATTTTGTAACAGTATTTTGGAGACCTTCACGACATTTGAACTTCATCAACCAACACTCGGTAACACCCAGGGAGTTTATGACCAGCACATTGACCTTGATTGTCCCTTCTTCCGGGTCAGCTGTAACGCCTTTTAGGAATGGGATGTATATATTATCTGTGATAGATCCAAAAGCACTAATACCGCCGGAGAATGGGTCCTCGATGATATCATGAATCGAGAAATACGGTTTTTGTTGGAAACGCGCATCCTGAATCATTATCAGTTCTTCCTCGGTATAATGGAAACGGTTGTTCCACAATTCATCAGGAGAGGAATCACTGCGCGTTAAAGAAGAATGACTGGTGAGCATTCCAAGAGCCTGTCCGCCACGCCATACCAATGGCAACACGCCCACAGCCCATTCAGCAGAACCGCCAATTTCCCCGATCATAGAATTCATACTACGCCCGTTAGGGAAAGTTAGCCCATCAATTCCAAGAATAAGGGAGGGAAAAAGGTCACCATCGGAATCATAAGGAATAGCTACACCAGCTTTGTTAAGAGCATTCATAGCCGGTAAGTGGCGTTTTCTATCAATAAAAAAGGAACTCAACTGTTCTAGATTGGAGTGATTATAAGAATCAGCAATTATCCGGGCTGCATCAATTATGGATGCTTCGCGGGGGTTGAATTCCTCGAAATGAGATCCACTCATCCATCGTTGCACATAGATATCCGGCAGGTGCCGCTTAACTTGAGACTCAATTAGAAACAATGCTGTCAGGCTGGAGTGCATTCCCTTGACTGATTTGGTTGTGCCATCGATTACGTCATTGCCCATTGACAACATGGAAATACTGTTGGGCATCGCTCCACCATAAGAGGCTCGGTGTTTCGGTTTGCCAAACAGAGCACCAACTGCGATAGTTGGGTTACCGCCGACCTCTTTACCTGGTTTGGCGCGCACACCCTCGGTGATCGTTGACTCGATGATTACTTCCTCTCCAATTGGAAGTGTCTCGGTGGTGACTTGGAGAATCTCGGACATCACCTGTGCAGCGGTACGGTCATTGATCCGCTTGTGTTCATTGATTAGTGGTTTGGTTTGCTGATCTTTGGGGACACTCTTTAGACTCCCCCGACCGTGAACCCCAACAGCCACAGCCGATAGAGCAGC
>QNAG01000055.1 GCA_003641415.1 Candidatus Zixiibacteriota bacterium
CACCCCCAAAAATGGCTTGAATACCAGCACCGAGAAGACGATCAACGATACCTATGAAAATCGCAATAACCAACGATACCACAACTACCACAATGGTCGATCCAATCAACTCATCTTTTGTAGGCCAAGTGACCTTCCTCAACTCGGCGTTTACTTCCTTGAGGAACTTCTTAATTTTTTCCAAGACCTATTCCCCTAAATTATTCTGCAGGCCAGGGAGGAATTGAACCCCCAACAACCGGTTTTGGAGACCGGTGCTCTGCCAATTGAGCTACTGGCCTGTAAACACAAACCTTTTATCTCGTCTCCTTGTGCAGAGTATGCTTATCGCAAAAAGGACAATACTTGCGAAACTCCACACGCTCCGGATGCAGGCGCTTATTCTTCTTCGTAGTGTAATTGCGCCGTTTGCAACTGCCACAGGCTAAAATTACTCTTTCTCTCGGCATGCTGCTATCTGCTTTCTATTACTTATTCCTTATTCCACGATCTCGGAAACGACACCGGCACCTACCGTGCGGCCTCCCTCGCGGATCGCAAAACGTAACTCTTTCTCCATCGCGATCGGTGTTATTAACTCTACCGACATCGCTACATTATCTCCAGGCATTACCATCTCTATATTCTCAGGCAATGTCGATACCCCCGTAACGTCCGTCGTCCGAAAATAAAACTGCGGACGATAACCCGTGAAAAACGGCGTGTGACGACCTCCCTCTTCCTTCGTCAATACATATACCTCAGCCTTGAACTTCACATGAGGAGTAATAGAACCTGGCTTCGCCAATACCATCCCACGCTCTATCTCATCCTTGTCAACTCCTCGAAGCAATAACCCTACATTATCACCCGCCTCGCCAGTATCCAACAACTTACGAAACATCTCTACTCCCGTTACTACCGTCTTGCGAGTGTCTCGTATGCCTACGATCTCTACCTCTTCACCCTTGTTGATAACACCACGATCTATTCGACCTGTACCTACCGTCCCGCGACCAGTTATACTAAATACATCCTCTATAGGCATCAAAAACGGCTTGTCAGTGTCGCGCTTCGGCTCTGGTATGTATGTGTCCAAGGCTTCCAACAACTCGTGAATTGACTTGAATACAGGATCATCCAAAGACCTCGACTCATCTGCTCCGGCTGTCATCGCCTCCAATGCAGAACCTCGAATAACAGGGATGTCATCTCCCGGAAACTTGTACTGACTCAACAAGTCTCGCACCTCAAGCTCAACCAAATCCAATAACTCAGGATCATCTACCTGATCTACCTTATTCATGTATACTATGATATATGGCACACCCACCTGACGCGCCAGCAATATGTGCTCACGCGTCTGAGGCATAGGACCATCCGCTGCCGATACCACCAATATCGCTCCGTCCATCTGTGCAGCACCTGTTATCATGTTCTTTACATAGTCTGCGTGACCAGGACAATCTACGTGTGCATAGTGACGCTTATCACTCTCGTACTCCACGTGGGCAGTCGCTATCGTGATACCACGCTCACGCTCCTCGGGAGCATTATCGATCGAATCAAACGACCGTACCGAGGTTCCTGTCTTGCGAGACAATACCATCGTCATCGCAGCAGTCAAGGTCGTCTTACCATGATCCACGTGGCCTATCGTCCCTACGTTCACATGTGGCTTCGTGCGTTCATACTTTTCCTTCGCCATGACTAAGACTTACCTCCCATCATATACCAATCTTGTGTAACATTTTTTTCGTAACTTCTTCCGGAACAGCGTCATATTTAGAAAATTGCATTGTAGAAACAGCTCTCCCTTGTGAGATGTTCCGCAGGGTATTAGCATAACCGAACATCTCCGAAAGAGGGACTGTCACTGCAATTACAATAGCTTCTTGCTTTGGCACCATACCATTAATCTTACCTCGTCGGGAATTTAAATCACTCACAACTGCGCCGGTGTACACCTCAGGGGTTACTACCTCAACGTCCATAATGGGTTCCAACAATAGCGGTTCAGCCTTGCGAACGCCATTATGAAGAGCCATTGAACCAGCAACCCTAAAAGCCATTTCCGATGAATCAACCTCGTGATAACTGCCATCTATAAGTTCGGCATGAATTCCCGTAATAGGGTAACCAGCAAGGACTCCATTATCCATAGCGTCGCGCACACCCTTCTCAACGTAAGTAATGTATTCCTTGGGGATCACACCCCTTATAATCTTGTTCTCGAAAATAAAATGAGTGTTATCTGTGGTTGGGCGAAGACGCAAAACAACATGCCCATATTGTCCCCTACCACCAGATTGACGCACAAACCGTCCCTCACATTCGACTTCTCTGATGATAGTTTCTTTGTAAGCTACTGATGGACGTCCCACTGAAGCCCCAACATTAAACTCTCTCTTGAGACGATCGACGAGGACTCCAAGATGAAGCTCACCCATACCACTGATAATCGTCTGAGCAGTATCTTCATCCTGTCGAATTTGGAAAGTTGGGTCTTCCTCAGATAGCTTCACCAGAGCCTCGGTCAATTTATCTTGATCAGCCTGAGTCTTGGGCTCAATAGAGACCGAAACAACCGGTTCGGGGAACGACATGCGCTCCAGCACTATTGGATGTTTAACATCACACAGGGTGTCGCCCGTTGTAGTTTTGCGTAGCCCAATAGCGGCAACAATATCTCCAGCGTTGGCCATACTGATATCTTCGCGCTTATTAGAGTGCATACGGAGAATACGAGCAATGCGCTCCTTTATTCCTGAAATCGGATTCAGCAGATAGGAGCCGGCTTTAATCTGGCCGGAGTACACCCGCATATATGTCAATCGCCCGACATAAGGATCAGTTACAATTTTGAAGGCAAGCGCCGACGTAGGCTCGTCATTGGATGGTCGTCTCGTAATCGTTTTCTTCGAATTGTCAACATCATGTCCCTCTATCGGAGGTTTATCCAGCGGTGAGGGCAGAAAATCGACCACCGAATCAAGCAGCTTCTGAATTCCCTTGTTTTTGAAAGAGGATCCACATATTACCGGAACCATATCCAAAGCAATAGTTGCCCGCCGAACAGCCGCCATAACCTTGTCCGAATCAAGAGGACGATCCTGAAGGAATTGCTCGAGGAGCTGGTCATCATAGTCAGCCACCGCCTCGAGCAATTTCTCCCGGTACTGGTTAGCAGTCTCAAGCATATCATTTGGCACATCAAGATCATCAAAAGTAATTCCGGCGGAGTCTTCATGAAATACGCGGAATTTCATTGTCAGTAAATCAATAATTCCGCTGAACATTTCTCCTTGTCCGGCGGGGATATTAACAGCCACACAGTTGCCACCGAAGCGTTTATTCATAGAGGAAATAGTCTCATCGAAATTAGCTCCTGTGCGATCCATTTTATTTATATAAGCCACTCGCGGTACTCGGTACTTATCAGCCTGACGCCACACAGTTTCGGATTGAGGTTCCACACCACCTACAGCACAGAAAAGAGCTATAGCTCCATCAAGTACTCGCAGAGAGCGTTCCACTTCCACAGTAAAGTCAACATGACCGGGAGTGTCAAGAATGTTAATCATATGATCCTGCCAATAGCAGGTTGTAGCAGCAGAAGTAATTGTGATACCACGTTCTTTCTCCTGCTCCATCCAGTCCATAGTGGCAGAACCATCATGCACCTCTCCCATACGATGCGTCTCCCCTGTATAGAAGAGGATCCGCTCCGTGGTGGTGGTTTTCCCAGCATCGATGTGTGCCATAATACCGATATTTCTAACCTTTTCCAGACTCATAATACAGACACAAAAAATCCCCGATATACAGTTCTCAACCAATCATTATCGAGTGAATCAGGGGGTGGCAAAATCTTGTTCGAATTAAACAAGGACGGACTATACGAGACTAAGGCTCACCACCGCCGCAATTTCATTATCATCAAAGCTAATTCCCAACTAATCACGTTAAGAGGCAAGCCGACTCATTCCAACATAAGCTCCAACAGCTACCATCGGAAATGCGCAAAGGCCTTATTGGCCTCAGCCATCTTGTGCGTATCCTCCTTCTTTTTTATTGAAGCGCCTTCATTATTTGCCGCTGACAGGAATTCCGCTGAAAGTTTCTCAGCCATTGAGTTTCCACTTCTAGCCTTAGCATAAGAAATAATCCACCTTATAGCCAGGGCTGTGCGTCGTTCCGGTCGAACTTCTACCGGCACCTGGTAAGTGGCGCCTCCTACACGGCGTGAACGGACCTCAAGAACAGGCTTAACGTTATTCACCGATTTATGAAAAAGGTCAAGTCCGTTCTCGCTCGATTTCTTTTCTGCCTTCTCAAGCGCACTATACAGAATTCGCTCCGCTGTGGAGCGTTTCCCGTTCTTCATTAAACATGACACAAACTGACTTATCAGCTTGTCATTGTATTTATAATCAGAAATGACTTGCCGTTTGCTTGCACTATATCTTCTTGACATTTTTCACCTGTTCACTATGCTTTCGGCTTTTTAGTACCATACTTCGATCGCGAATTGCGGCGATCAGCCACTCCAGAAGTATCCATAGTACCGCGAATAATATGGTAACGGACACCGGGGAGATCTTTAACACGACCACCGCGTATCATAACAATCGAGTGCTCCTGCAGATTGTGTCCTTCTCCGGGGATATAGGCAGTTACCTCTATCTGGTTGGTAAGGCGAACCCTTGCCACCTTACGCAAAGCCGAGTTCGGCTTCTTTGGTGTCGAAGTATAAACACGAGTACAGACACCACGTTTCTGCGGACAAGACCCCATTGCCGGGGTTTTCGTTTTACCCAGAATCCGCTTTCTACCTTTGCGAATCAACTGATTTATTGTCGGCACAATCTCTCCTAAAATACCTTAATCAAAAACTGAGCATAGACCAGCAAATTTAATGATATATCTCTATCTGTCAAGCGTTTTTATCAAAAATGTCGGCAATTGTCTTTGGTTCATTACCTCCGGCATGTTCACCAACAGCGGCACCAATTTCTTCCTCTTCTTCTACTTCTTCAATCACTTCAATTGACTTGTATTTCTTAATGCCAGTACCAGCCGGAATCAAATGACCAATAATAACATTTTCCTTCAGACCAAGAAGATAGTCCATTTTACCCGATATGGCCGCCTCGGTCAAAACCTTGGTGGTCTCCTGGAACGAAGCTGCCGAGATAAAGCTCTCGGTAGATAACGAAGCCCTGGTTATACCCAACAGAAGCGGTCGAGAAGTAGCCGGTTCACCACCCTCTGCAATAACCCTGGCGTTTTCCTCAGAGAACTTAATCTTGTCTACTTTCTCTCCTTCAAGGAAGTTTGTTTCGCCAATAGACTCAATTTGCACCTTCTGCATCATTTGTCGGACAATAACTTCGATGTGTTTATCGTTTATTGTTACCCCTTGTAAACGATAGACTTCCTGAATTTCATTCACCAGATACGACTGAGCTTCATAAACACCTAGAATGCTTAAAACATCATGTGGATCAATGGCACCCTCACACAACCTGTCACCTGCCATAACACTATCTCCAGAGTGAACCATAAGATGTTTTCCGTGCGGAATGAGGTAATCTCTAACCTCATCGTGCTCGCCTTCGACTACGATCTGCTGCTGACCACGAACGATCTTGCCAAGCTCAATTTCGCCATCGACTTCTGAGACTACAGCCGGATCGTGAGGACGACGCGCTTCAAACAACTCTGCTACTCGTGGAAGGCCACCTGTAATATCACGTGACTTGGAAATGACACGAGGCATTTTCACGAGTATATCCCCCGCCTTAATTAACTGACCATCCGAAACCTGCAACTGAGCGTCAGTAGGGATACGAAAGCTTTCTATAGTCTTATTGCCTTTTTGAATCATAATCGTAGGGAAGATAGTCTTATCCTTAGTCTCAATTATGATAGACTGAATCAAACCCGTCTGCTCATCGTGAGCTTCACGGAAAGACACATCCTTAATGATATCTTTGAACTTCACCTTACCTGATTTCTCGGCCAGAATAGTACCGGTGTAAGGATCCCACTCGAAGATAATGTCACCACGTTTGACCGTTTGGTTTTCTTCAACCAGCAAATGAGCACCATAGGGAACTTTGAGCTTGGCTCTTACACGATCTTTCTCATCTTGGATGTGAACTTCACCAACCCCTTCACGACTAATCACCATAGCAGTTCCATCATCGCGATCGATTAACTTAATCTGCTTGAACAGAACAACACCATCGAATTTCGCTTCCACCTGTGATTGCTCTGCAATACGAGCAGCAGTACCACCAATGTGGAAAGTTCGGAGAGTCAACTGAGTACCTGGCTCACCAATAGATTGAGCGGCTATCACACCGACAGCCTCACCAATATTGACTGTTTTCATCGTAGCCAGATCACGTCCATAACATTTGGCACATACACCGTACTTGGATTCGCAGGTTAACACAGAACGGATATAAACGGTCTCTATGTCAGCCTCTTCAATAGCGTCAGCTTCATGTTCCTCAATAGGATCGCCAGCTTTTACAATAAGTTCTTCAGTTATGGGATCATAAATATCCTCAAGTGTAACCCTCCCTAAAATACGGTCGTGAAGAGAAACGATAACTTCCTCTCCTTCCTTAATGGCCGAAACCTCAATCCCCAAAATCGTGCCACAGTCAATATCGCGGATAATCACATCCTGAGCCACATCAACAAGCCTTCGAGTAAGGTAGCCAGCATCGGCTGTCTTTAAGGCCGTATCTGCTAAACCTTTGCGGGCACCATGAGTCGATATGAAGTATTCCTGCACGGTGAGCCCTTCGCGGAAGTTAGACGTAATTGGATTCTCGATAATCTCGCCCACACCACCAGTGATCTTCTTCTGTGGTTTTGCCATAAGACCGCGAATTCCAGCCAACTGGCGTATCTGTTCCCGAGAACCTCGAGCACCGGAGTCGGCCATCATATATACAGGGTTAAAACCACCTTGGTCCAAAGCCAGGTTATCAAACATGACATTAGCGATGTCAGCAGTTGTGCGAGTCCATTTATCAATAACCTGGTTATAACGTTCGCCATTGGTGATAACTCCGCGTTCATACTGCTTCTGTATCTTCTTTACCTCTCCCTCCGTCTTCGCCAACAGCTGTTCCTTATCATACGAGACAACCAAATCATCAATAGAAACGGTTACGCCTGACTTGGTCGCATACTCAAAGCCGATGTCTTTAAGTCTATCAAGAAAATCGACTGTTACTGTCTGACCAAAGAGCCAGAATGTCTGACCAACGAGCTTTTCCAGTATTTTCTTATTAACGACTTCATTGCTAAATGGCAGACCATCAGGAAGGATATCGTTAAAAATTAATCTCCCTACAGTCGTTTTGATAACCTTATAGTCAATCCGCACATCAGCCATTGCGTGCAGGTCTATATTTCCGGTATTATATGCTGCCAGCGCTTCATCAATAGAGTAAAAACACATTCCCTCTCCTTTAGCGCCAGCCCTGGCTTTAGTCAAGTAATAACAACCGATCACCATATCCTGAGAAGGAACCGCAACTGGCCGACCTGAAGACGGTAGAAGAATGTTGTTTGTGGCCAACATCAGAATCCTTGCCTCAAGCTGTGCTTCAAACGACAGGGGAACATGAACAGCCATCTGGTCGCCATCGAAGTCCGCATTGAAGGCAGCACAAACTAACGGATGGAGTCGGATAGCTTTACCCTCTACCAATACTGGATAGAAAGCCTGAATACCAAGCCGATGTAGAGTAGGGGCACGATTGAGCATTACCGGATGGTCTTCAATAATTTCTTCGAGGATATCCCAAACCTCTGGCTTTTCATGTTCAACCAGCTTCTTGGCTGACTTGACTGTCTGCACATACCCCTTTTCTTCAAGCTTCATAATGATGAAAGGCTTAAATAACTCCAGGGCCATGTTTTTAGGAAGACCACATTGGTGCAACTTCAACTCCGGGCCGACAACAATAACTGACCTGCCAGAGTAATCAACACGTTTGCCAAGCAGGTTCTGACGGAAACGCCCTTGCTTCCCCTTTAGAAGATCTGACAGGGACTTAAGCGGGCGTTTGGAATCGCCTCGTACCGAGTGGGTTCGTCGACCGTTATCCAATAAAGCATCAACCGCTTCCTGCAACATTCGTTTCTCATTGCGCAGGATGACCTCTGGAGCTTGAATATCAATCAACTTCTTGAGTCGGTTGTTTCTGTTTATTACTCGACGATAGAGATCGTTCAGATCAGAAGTTGCGAATCGCCCTCCATCTAGTGGAACTAAAGGACGAAGATCGGGGGGGATAACAGGGATTACTTCCAGAACCATCCACTCAGGGCGATTGTTGGACTGACGGAATGACTCGACTATTCGCAGACGCTTGAGTACATCCTTCTTGCGCTGAACTGATGTTTCAACTTTGGCTTGAGCTCGGAGTTCCAGTGCTATTTCATCGATGTCCATCCGTGACAGTATTTCACGAACAGCCTCAGCACCCATACGGGCATCGAAATCTTTACCAGCTTCCTGAAGATCGACATACTCTTCCTCGGTAAGGGCATCACCTTCCTGGTAAGAAGAGTTGCCAGGATCTATCATTAAGTAATTCTCATAATATAGAATTCTCTCCAACTCGCGAATAGATAGACTTAGCATGTGTCCTATTCGAGAAGGGAGTGATTTGAAATACCAAATGTGTGACACAGGAACAGCCAGCTCGATATGTCCATTGCGTTCACGCCGCACTTTAGACTGAGTTACCTCTACACCACAACGATCACATACAATTCCCCGAAAGCGGATACGTTTGTATTTTCCACAATTACATTCCCAGTCCTTAACCGGGCCGAAGATGCGCTCACAGAAAAGTCCGTCCCTTTCCGGCTTGAAAGAACGATAGTTGATCGTCTCGGGCTTAGTGACTTCCCCGAAGGACCATGAAAGGATAGTCTCTGGTGAAGCCATCTGTATCTGTATAGCAGCAAAGTCGGCCTGACCTTTATTATGCACCATGTTCTTCCCGGTGATATCGATCATGGCTCTCTCCTCACATTACCAGTACTGTTATTCTTCATAAGTATCCCCAATCATCTCTCTCTACTTCTCAATCAGCCTAACATCAAGACAAAGTGCCTGCAGTTCTTTGATAAGAACATTAAATGCTTCAGGGTAACCCGGTTCGGGCGAGTTTTCCCCCTTGACAATCGCCTCATAGACTCGACTGCGACCGGTTACATCGTCAGATTTAACCGTTAACATCTCCTGTAAGGTGTATGCAGCCCCGTAAGCCTCAAGTGCCCAGACTTCCATTTCACCGAAACGCTGACCGCCAAACTGAGCTTTACCACCCAGCGGCTGCTGCGTAACCAGAGAATAAGGACCAATAGATCGAGCATGAATTTTATTATCAACCAAGTGGGATAGTTTTAGCATATAGATATAGCCAACTGTGATCTGATTATCGAAAGCATCACCGGTCATCCCATCATACAAAGTCATTTTTCCGCTCTCAGGTAAACCAGCTTCGCATAGCTTCTCTTTGATCTGTGCAATAGAGGCGCCCTCGAAAATCGGGTTGGCAACATATTCACCCAGTTCCTTGACCGCCCAGCCGAGATGGGTTTCAAGCACCTGACCAACATTCATACGCGACGGTACCCCAAGAGGATTGAGGATAATATCAACCGTAGTACCATCAGCCATATGAGGTAAATCTTCAATTGGAACAATTCTAGAAACAACCCCTTTGTTCCCGTGACGACCAGCCATTTTATCGCCCACCGATATTTTTCTACGAATGGCAATAGTAACTTTCACAAGTTGTTTTACACCTGGAGGAAGTTCCGCTCCACGCACAATTTTATCGATCTCTATTTCCATTTGTTGCTGTTTTTCAGCTACCAACACCTTCGCTTCCTCAATGATTGAGTTGACGTTCTTGTTGGTGGCTTCTTCGCGGCAATATCCCTCTGGAGCTACGGCATTATCGACGTCAAATTCAGCGAAGAAATCTTCTTTATATTTATGGCCGGCTCTCACCAATATGGCATTATCTATAGCGGAGCGAATAGTCAACGAAGTTTTCCCAACCAGCAACTCATCCAGTTTATTATTTCTTAAAACTGTAATTTCTTTAATCAGGTTATTAAAGCGCTTTTTAATCGAGGCTACTTCTGTTTTTTCCTGTTTCTTTGATTCCTCTGTACGCTCCTTACGACTGAAGAGCTGAGTTCTAATGACAACACCCTTCATACCCGGAGGAGCTTTCAATGAGGCATCGCGGACATCTCCTGCCTTTTCTCCAAAAATTGCCCTCAGGAGCCTCTCTTCGGGAGAAAGCTCAGTCTCACCCTTGGGAGTAACCTTACCTACAAGGATATCTCCCGCTTCAATTTCGGCGCCCTCACGAACAATTCCCGTCTCGTCGAGGTTGAGCAAAGCCTCCTCAGATACATTAGGGATTTCACGAGTGATTTCCTCAGCACCCCGCTTGGTATCACGAACCTGCAATTCAAACTCTTCAACATGGACCGAAGTATAGATGTCTTCGTGAATCAGCTTTTCTGACAAGATGATAGCATCTTCGTAGTTATACCCACGCCACGGCATGAAAGCCACCAGCACGTTATATCCCAGAGCAAGTTCACCTCGGTCCACAGCTGGACCATCAGCGATGCAATCACCTGCGGAAACAATGTCACCCGTATTGACAGTAGGTCGAAATCCTACACATGTATCTTGGTTTGATCGACGGTATTTAGTAAGTTCATATTCGTCATTCTCAACCCAGCCCAATTTGTCGACCTGATGCTTGATGTTAGGCTTTATCACAATCCTCGAGGCATCGACGTGGACCACCTCGCCGGAACGTTTAGCCTTGATAACAGACCCTGAATCTTCAGCAACCTTACGCTCCATACCAGTTCCAACCAATGGCGTCTGGGTTCTTAAAAGCGGTACAGCCTGGCGTTGCATATTGGAACCCATCAAAGCACGGTTAGCATCATCATGTTCCAGAAACGGAATAAGCGAAGCCGCAACAGAAACAATCTGACGCGGTGACACATCCATATACGCCACCTCTTCAGCGTCGACTAAGGGGTAGTCAGAACGTCGCCTTGCAATAATGCGGCTATTAATAAATCGGCCATTCTTATTTACCGGTTCATCGCACTGGGCTATGAAAAAGCGGTCCTCCAGATCGGCTGATAGATATTCAATTTCGTCAGTTAGTTTACCCTTGGAAACTTTACGATATGGCGTTTCAAGAAAACCATATTTATTGATGCGAGCAAAAGTAGACAACTGCGTAATCAAACCAATATTGGGACCTTCTGGTGTTTCGATCGGACACATACGACCATAGTGAGTATAGTGTACGTCGCGCACCTCAAATCCGGCTCGTTCACGGGTCAGACCACCGGGACCAAGCACCGACAAACGTCGCTTGTGGGACAGCTCCGAAAGCGGGTTAGTTTGATCCATAAACTGCGATAGTTGAGAAGAGCCAAAGAAAGTCTCAACCACAGTAGAGACTGTTCTGGCATTAACCAACAACTGCGGAGTGACATTTTCCTGATCTTTAAGCGATAGCCTTTCTCTGATCGTGCGTGCTACACGTGACAGGCCAACAGAAAATAAATTAGACATCAATTCACCAACCGTGCGAGCTCGACGATTGCCAAGATGGTCAATATCGTCCGTAAAGCCCTGATCGTTAACAAGACCGATGAGGTACCTTACAATTTCTACAAAGTCACGAGAATCAAGAGTAGTCTTATCCAGAGGAATATCCATATTCATGCGTTGATTAATCATGTGGCGGCCGACTTCTCCAAGATCATATCGTTTGCTATTGAAGAAGAATTTCTCCAACAAGGCTTCAGCCATGTCTAAAGTCGGTGGCTCGCCCGGACGAATTAGAGAATATATCTTCACAAGCGCTTCTTCACGAGATTTGGTCGTATCCTTGCGCATTGTATTAAGAATTACAAAAACTTCCCGCTTGTTGACATCAGGTGATATCAGTTTTATTGTTTTACGACCCATACCGACAAGTTGTTCAATAATAGACTCTACTAACGGTTCGCCGGGACTAAAAACAACCTCACCTGTTTCGGTATCAACAATGCTCTCTGCCAGTACAGCCTTCTCCAATTTAGACGGATCTGTTTTCGTAAGGTTCACCTTGGTAACCGTGTAGAACAGATCAATGAGATCATCGTCGGTCGAAAAACCCAAGGCGCGTAAAAGAGTTGTCGCTGGCATCTTTCTACGAGAATCAATATAGACATACATGATATCGTTAATGTCCATAGCAAATTCGACCCACGAACCTCGATATGGTATAATCCGTGCAGAGTTAAGCTTCTTGCCATTAGGATGAGTGGATTCGCCGAAGAAAACCCCGGGACTTCTATGAAGTTGACTGACCACCACACGTTCAGAGCCGTGGATTATAAAGGTACCCCACTCAGTAATGAGTGGCAACTCTCCAAGGTAAACATCCTGTTCAATTATGTCCTTGACTACCTTCTCCTCGCCCTCTCCTTCCCTGGTAATGAGTCTCATGGTCACACGCAGAGGAGAGGCGAACGACATATTCCTGTCACGGCATTCATCAATTGTATACCTGCCAGGCCCAAGATGATATCCGACATATTCAAGAGAGTATTTCTCATGAACGTCTGTTACGGGGAAAATATCGGTAAAGATTTGATGCAGCCCCTCCATTTTCCTTTCACTGGCCGGGACATCTGGCTGCATAAAGCTCCTGTAGGAATTAAGCTGTACCTCCAACAGGTTGGGCATCTCAGTCGCATCAATGTGCGATCCAAAAGTTTTCCGATCTATCATTGCTGAGCGGGTCAAGTCATTACCCTCCTAATACAAGACAAAGAAAGCCCATTGGACTCGGAACTTTTCCGGACCGGGCCATTAAAACGGACAATAGCAATATACACTTGCGGTGATCCTGTCATTTCTTCCATTCATCTCCCAACTATATAGTCATGGGAGCTGTTTCTGTGTTCAGTTCACCAACCGCAAAAACAAGTTCGGGGATTTAGTTAGCTAATCTCGTACATACAAAATCAGTCTGCCGGAAACGGCAACCCTTCCGGCAGATGAATCCATGAAACTTACTTAATTTCGACAATTGCGCCGACTTCTTCAAGTTTCTCTTTAGCCTTTTCGGAGTCTTCCTTTGAGACACCCTCTTTGACCTTAGTAGGGGCACTCTCAACGAGATCCTTGGCCTCTTTCAGACCTAGAGAAGTTAGCTCGCGGACGACTTTTATGACCTGAATCTTTTTGTCGCCAATACCCTGAAGCACGACATCGAATTCAGTCTGTTCTTCTTCGGCAG
>QNAG01000056.1 GCA_003641415.1 Candidatus Zixiibacteriota bacterium
AGTACGATGTTGTACCGGAGCGTTTCGATACTGTTGCCAATCGGCTAAAGCTAATTGCAGTTGTAATCGGGGCTTTGCTAATCATCTTCCAGCCAAGACTCTTGTTGTTTCCAGTTTTGTCAATTTATATATTATATGGTATGATTAGGGAGATTTATCGTCTGGGATATGCTGGCGTTGGCAAAGTTACCAAACGTCCGTATCATTGACGTAAAACTGACAGGATTTACAAGAATGACAAACAATAAAAAAGAGGTATCACCTCAAGCTGTTGTTTATGTGCGACTCAAGGAAGGTGTGCTTGACCCGCAAGGAGTGACTATTCACAAAGCTTTGCAGCAAATGGGATACAATGAGTTTATATCCGTGCGGACAGGTCGTTTTTTCGAATTGGAAGTTGACTCTGATAGTGATAATTACGATAAACGTCTTGACGAGGTTTGTTCCAAACTGTTAGCCAATCCTGTTATTGAAAGTTACAGGGTGGAGAAACTTTAATGAAGGTTGGGGTAGTTACATTTCCTGGTTCTAACTGTGACTATGATGCCTATGCAGCAGTCCAGCATGTAATGGGGGAAGACGTGGAATTTCTGTGGCACAAGTCCACTGATTTACTGGGATGTGATCTGGTTATTCTTCCGGGAGGATTCTCCTATGGTGATTATCTCCGAGGGGGCGCTATTGCCAGATTCTCACCGATAATGGAGAAGGTGATTGCCTTCGGCAGGTCGGGCGGGATGGTATTGGGGATATGTAACGGTTTTCAAATACTAACTGAGTGTGGTCTGTTGCCGGGTGCTCTTATGAGAAACTCGCACTTGCGATTTAGTTGTAAACATGTCTATTTAAAAGTAGAGCAAACTTCTAACCCATACACACAACTCTGTATAAAGGGCGAAGTTCTAAAGATTCCTATCGCTCATGGCGAAGGTAACTACTATAATTTTGACAATGATATTAAAAAATTGGAAGATGCAGGACAGGTAGTGTTTAGGTATTGTGATGTAAATGGAGATGTGAACTCCGAAGCTAATCCTAATGGCTCTATTAACAACATCGCTGGTATTTCCAATAAGGAGGGCAATATTCTGGGTATGATGCCTCACCCTGAGCGAGTAGTAGAAGATATTCTGGGATCAGCAGATGGGCTTAAGATTTTAGAATCGATAAGGGCAACTATTGCGGTTGCAAAGACAGTGAGCAATTAATGAAGAAGCGCGAAGTAACATTCATATTGGTTGCGCTGATTCTGGGAGCTGTTGCGGGAGGACTAATTGGGGACATAATTGGCACATTTCTTCCAGAGGGAGCGGCCAAGACAGTTTTTACTAAGTCTATCGAGGTTGGTTTTGATACCATTAAAATGGATTTTTACGCTCTTTCGTTTATATTTGGATTGACACTTAAGATTAATTTTATGTCAGTGCTGGTGCTGTTACTGGTGATAATATATTTTAGATGGTGGTATCTATAATGTTGTTGCAAGTTCAGGAAATATAAGATGCCTTTTGACCTGGGTTTCGGCAAGCTGGCGTTAATTCCCCTCGTTATATTACTTCTGTTTGGAGCCAAACGACTTCCTGATATTGCACGGGGATTGGGTAAAGGGGTTCAAGAATTTAAAAAGTCGGTTGGGGATACAACTGATGAAATTAAGGTATCGATTGATGAAGAAGCTCCTAAGAGATATGGTGACTCGCACTCAAAAGATAAGGGCGAAAACAGTAACCACTAGGTAAGTTGTTACTATCGTCGCCAGTGAAGCGAAGCTATGAGTATACAATTTTCCAAGGCTGATGCCGATAAAATAGCAGCCATCATTGACGCTCAACAGGTTAGTTTTGAATCCGATCACTATCACTTCAAAGTTGATAACCTTGAAGAGCATCGTGTGCTTAGTCTTGAAATATACCCCGAGATCACACTTGGGAAAAAACGTGGAATGCTGGTAGTAGTCTACTCTGGAAATGCTCATCTTCAGTTACACAATTGTACCGGCTACGTTGTCTCTGAGGAACTTGGAGAGATCACTTTTGTAGCCGAGGGAAAGAATCAACTCAGCGGTTTGGTGGTCGAACGAGGAGCTTCATGTTCGCAGTATGCTTCTATCAGTAAGGATCTGATTTCTTCCGATTTTACTCAACTGGGTGTGGAGGTTATGTTGTCTGGGGTTGCTATGTCACTGGTTGAAGATGTCCTTTCACAGGAAAGTGGGAGACAAAAGAAAGATCAGGGAGAAGAATAGCTAACCCTATTTCCTCTAAGGGGCTTCATTTATCAGATATTAATATAAAATGACCGCTCTTTTTTAATTGGGAGCGGTCATTTTATGTTGCTTAGTTTGTCAATTTTTTAGCTTCGCTGCATCAGGAGGTCGTGAAGGATTCCACAAAGTCATTAAGTGCTGTAGCTATTTCAGATGCCTTTTGATAGCGTGCATCTGGGTTCTTCTCCAGAGTCTTCCAGATTATCCGATCGAACAGAAGCGGAATTTGCGGATTGACTGTGGATGGTTTCTCTGGCTCATGGTTCATAATCGAATAAATTAACGATGTGATATTTTCACCCTTAAAAGGACGCTTCCCCAGTAACATTTCATACATCACTACACCCAATGAGAAAAGATCAGCTCGACTATCAGTTTTCTGACCCCTGAGTTGCTCTGGTGAGATGTAGTTTGGTGTTCCCATAGCGATCCCTGTTTTAGTCATCGAATTGGAATCGATGCGGGCAATGCCGTAATCCATGACTTTCACCTGATAGTTCTTAAGAATCATGATATTAGCTGGTTTGACGTCACGGTGAACAATGCCCTGGTCGTGCGCGTACTGAAGAGCTGAGCATATCTGGATTACTATTTGAGCAATTATTTTGTAATTGAACTGTGTTTTTCTCTTTATCATGTCCTCGAGTGTCTGTCCCTCAAGATATTCCATAGCTATATATTGCAACTGTTCTTCGGATCCAACATCATAAATTGTTACAATGTTGGGGTGTGATAGCTTACCAGCTGCCTGAGCTTCTCGGAAAAGCCTTTCTTTGAGCTCTTCCATTTCTTCGGGATCGTTGACGAAATCAAGGCGAATAGTCTTCAATGCTACGGGGCGGTTGATAGCTGGATCTATCCCCTTGTAGACCATTCCCATAGCTCCTTTGCCGAGATTTTCGGTGATCTGATAGCGACCAAGATGGTCGGGGGCTCCAGCCGGTAATGGCTGGCTCTGTGAAGTTTGCTGGAGTTCCCCTGATTGTGCTGCCTTTGGAGTTACATCCAAAGAGGAATCATCGAAACCAACTATTGCCGGGCGGCCCGTTTTTGTTTGAGACATATCAGGATTAACTGGTTGACTATTGCTGATAACGTCTGTCTCTGGAGTTGCCACTGTTTCGCTGTTATCATCTAAGGATAATTCTCGAGTATTCTCTTCGGAAAGATCCCTGTCAATATCAATTGTCTGATGATCGGTAGGATATTCCCCTGATGTGCTGCCTAATGTTTCAGTCTCGAGCATTCTCTGGTGATTGGCATGCTGATTTACTGGCGGGTCTACGACAATTGGTTGGGGTGAAGTGTTATCAGAAGCAGATTTATTGGCTTTGAATAGAAGTTCATCTGTTTCATTAGATTTTGCACCAGTGATGAATCCAGAATCAAGGAAGGGTGCAGCAATAATAAACAGCAGCAGTTCAATAGCGATGTAGATTGTTTCTGGCAATATTCGCAAAGAACTAACAAGATAGTAGTTAAAACCTGCTGTGATTATCAGAAGAGCTGTCAATAACAGGAACCGGTTACGTAAAGTTAAAAGAGGTAAGACAAATGCAAACAAAGCCCCCAGAGCAAAAAGAACCAGCATGTTGACAACAGGTTTATTTATTTTTGACAGTAAATTATTGTTTATTATGTTCTCAATGATGGTTGCCCTTAGGGTTCCTGTCGATATTCCCTGATTCATGGGAGTAACCAACTCATTATTTTCATCAGAGCTGGTAGCTTCAATTACTACTACCTTGCCACTCAGAACAGAGCGGTTGAAATCGTCACTTAGAATATCTGCTGCCGAAAAGGTTGTAATTGAATTATCTTGTAAATGATTTATGAAATATTCTCCATGGTCATTCAGAGTCAGGTTTTGCTGAGTTCCAATTGCAATCTCACGTCCTTCTCGAATAGTCACTTTGCTAGTTGGAACACCGAAATACGCTGCTGCAGCTATCAATGAAAGGGATGGATAACAGTAGCCCTCGTACTGCATTACAAGAGGTTGGTGTCTCAGAATGCGGTCTTTGTCTGGACGTACGTATGTAAATCCCAGAAGCGGTTTGCTCTCTAAAAGCTTTTCAGCTGGAAGAAATATCTTGCGTACAATCAGGCTGGAATTTTCGTCTATTTCTCCCAGAGGATTATCTACTGAAATTGAATGGTAAAACAGGAATTCGGGGTTGTTGGTTTTCTGCGAACGGAATGTAGCCAGGGCGACATCATACGGCAAGACCACATTGTTCATCCAGCTAAGTTGACCAGCCAGAATAGAAGTATATCCTGCCGAATCCTGGTAGGAATCTTCGCTAAGATCAGTATTAACTACGATGACTTTCGGTTCACCGATAGCTGTGGCAGCGATAAGGTCGGCGAGAATATCACGATTCCAGGGCCATTCACCGAATTCGTTCTCAGCCCTGTCATCAATCTTTACAATGACTACGTGATCTCGGGTTCCTTCAGGCGCTGTTAAC
Organism: Candidatus Zixiibacteriota bacterium; assembly: GCA_003641415.1. Taxonomy (GTDB): domain Bacteria; phylum Zixibacteria; class MSB-5A5; order GN15; family FEB-12; genus B120-G9. The sequence continues at coordinate 4,738 of QNAG01000056.1, forward strand.
TGGCACAGAGCGTCATCGATGGATCGCTGCAAGCTTTCTGTGGGGCCAAAGCCGTTTATATAGGTTATCACGACCAGGATAGACAACAGCAGATAGAGAATATACGATGAATACTTGCTCATGGGACCCTCAATTTATCGACCTACTGCTAACCGTTGGACCAGCACGTCCGGGAGTTCGGCGTTGGTCATTTTTCCCTGTGTTTTAGTGATATCATATTCCACACGATGGAATTTGATTTCACTGTTTTCCAAATCATAGCTTACGAAGCATGCCCGGGGATCATTGTCGCGTGGTTGTCCGACAGAACCAATATTGACCAAGTAGCGAGTGTCATCCGCAGGATCGAAGTCATGGCCGGTCTGTTGACGTGGAGAACTGTCCGGCATTTCCCTGAATATCATGGGCATGTGTGTATGTCCATAGAAACAGATATTTCCCGAGAAATGATCAAAGGCTGGTTCTGCCTGATCAGCGCTAAGTATATACTGCCACTTATCTGGTGCGACCGGGGAAGAGTGGACCAGGGTAATACCTTCGAACTCATGTAACATTTGGTATTCGGCTATCATTGTGAGTTCACGGTCGGTTAGTTGTTGTTTGGTCCATTCTGTGGATACTTTTGCGGCTGGAGTATAAGAATCAGTTGATAGTCTTTTCAGGACAGCGAATTCATGGTTCCCCATGAGTTTTACCGACGCATATTTATCCACGAGGTCCAGACAAGCTCCCGGGTCGCAACCGTAGCCAATAACATCTCCCAGACAGAAGATATCGTCAACTTGCAACTGTTCTATCTCCCTGAGAATAGCAGAGAGAGCCTCTAGATTTCCGTGAATATCGGAGATCAGAGCTACTTTCATCTATTTTTTCCTTCGACGAATTTGTAAGTACTTTTTCCAACCGAGATGAGGTCGCCATTCTTCAATTCCTGATTATCTATAGGTTCACCATTTATCATGGTCTTGCCTTTGCGACCTAGGTTAACAAGTTTGTAGTAGTCGTTTTCTTTTACAATCTTGGCCTGGATTCCAGATAACCAGAAGCCTTTGGCTCGCACATGTACGAATTTGGCTTTACCGATAGTGATTACATCACGATCAATACGATATTCGGAGAAGTCGGTATTCTCGCCGCCCAGTAGCAGCGATCCACCGTATCGTTCGACCAGTTTTCTCTCCTTACGATCTTTCTCGACGAGTTTTCGGTGAGCTTTGGTGTTGAGCACCATTGTTCCGTCAAACCCAGCGGCATCGTCAGTCGAACTGCTGTTCTGGCTATTGTAGATCAATTGGTACTTCCCAATAGTGATGATGTCATCGTCACGCAGAACTTCTTCGGAGACTTTCCTGCTGTTGACGAAAGTACCATTGAGCGACTCGTTGTCGATTACTATGGCAGCTTTGTCATTGAACTCAATCATCGCATGTTTGCGGGAGACTCCACGGTTTTCAAGGACGATGTCATTTTCGTTGGTTCGTCCAATTGAAAGACGTCTCTTCTCCGTAACAATGCGCTCGACCACCTTATTATCGTACTTAACAACAATTTCAGCCATCAGAGAATCCTTTCAATATCGTTAGCTGTTTTTTATCAAACTTTAATCTTTGCGACAAAGTCTCAATATCGACAATCCATGCCTTGCTGTATCAAGGTTACAGTGAGGCTCTTGTTGTCACTTAATGACTTAATTATATTGTCGGTATGAATATAGGAATTCTAAACATAAAAGGGAGAGTTCTCTGTGCTCCTCTGGCTGGGGTATCCAATCGTCCCTTTCGGATTATGGCTATCAGATTCGGAGCCGCTATAACTTTTACTGAGATGATCTCCTCTGAAGGAATCATTAGAAATCAATCTAAAACCATGAGCATGATGGATTTCCAATTAGATGAGCAACCCCTTGGAATCCAGTTGTTTGGTTCTAAACCGGAGAGTATGCGACGAGCCGCTGAAATTGTTTCGTGCAGGAACAGCCCGGACTTAATCGATATAAATTTCGGGTGTCCGGTAAAAAAAGTTGTCCGAAAAAATGGCGGGGTTGCTGTGTTGAAGGACCTGGTTCTTACTGAAGAGATCATGCGGGCAACAGTTGAGGGAGCAAACGGAATACCAGTGAGTATTAAGATACGTACCGGCTGGGATAATAAAACACCGGTTTACTTAGAAGTGGGACGGATTGCCGAGAAAGTGGGAATAGCCGCAGTTACTCTTCATGCACGCAGCCGATCTGGGGGATTTGCAGGAGCAGCTCGATGGGAGGCTATACGAGAGCTAAAAGAGGAAATCAAGATTCCGGTTATTGGCAATGGTGATGTTAGAACTCCCCATGATGCTCAAAGAATGCTGGATGAGACCGGTTGTGATGCCGTTATGGTAGGTCGGGCTGCTTTGGGGAACCCAACTATATTTCGGGATATGAACACATTCCTCGAAACCGGCCAACTTCCATCGCCAATATCGGTTAAGGAGCGATTATCGGTAGCCCGTATGCATGCTGAACTGACCATTGCCGAATACGGTTCCCAGAGCGGTCCTAAAATGATGCGTCGATATCTTGGGTGGTATGTCAAAGGATTACCCGGGGCGAGCAAGCTTCGACCTCGTCTGTTTCAGGTTGAAACACTCAACGATATTAACTGTGTGTTAGATGAATATCTTCAGCAGCTTGTATAGAAGTGTGGTAGTGGTTGTTAAATTTGTCCGATCTAAAAACATTGCGCTTGTAAATGTTGATTCATATATTACCAATCAATTTGAGTATATACAATTGAGGTACGAATAATGAAGACACTGATAGTTGCTTTGCAGAAGGACGGGAAACTTGCTTCGGCGACCTATGAACTTATCGAAGTTGCTAAAAGATTAAATAGTGAAATCTACACTGCAATTTTATCCGATAACACCGATACGCTGGCCTCGGACCTCGCTGAACGAGGAGGCGGCAAAGTGTTGGCCGTATCCGATCCGAACCTGAAGTTTTTCAACGATGAGATATACACTAATGTTATTACGGAACTGATTGAAAAATACTCCCCAGACCTGGTGCTGGGACTTGCTACTTTTTATGGTAAATCCCTTTTCGCACGTCTTGCGGCTAGGAACGGTGGTCCTATGGCTAGCGATATAACCGGAATCGCCATGAACGACAGTAACATTACAGTTACTCGGCCCAGTTATGGTGGTGCGGTAGTATCTGAGATTGTCAAAAACAGTGACAAGCCTTTCTTTGTGACGGTCAGACCAAAAATCTTTCCGGAATCAAAAGACGGTACCGGTGAGATTATCGCTGAGACAGTTGCAGCCACCGGAGTTGCCGTTGGGACTACTGTCAAGGAGGTCAAAGTTGAATCGTCAGGTTCGGTTAATCTTGCTGAAGCTGATATAATAGTTTCTGCCGGTCGGGGTTTGAAAGCAGCTGAGAACCTTCAAATGATCAAGGATTTGGCGAAGGTTACCAAAGGTGCTTTTGGCGCTTCGCGAGCTATTGTCGATGCCGGCTGGACGGAATACTCCAACCAGGTTGGACAGACCGGCAAGACGGTTAACCCGAAATTGTACTTTGCCATAGGTATTTCAGGCGCTATTCAACATATAGTTGGCATGCGTACCTCTGGAACGATTGTTGCTATTAATAAGGATAAGGATGCCCCGATTTTCAATCTCGCTAATTATGGGATAATCGGTGATGCATTTGAGATAGTGCCAGCTCTTACAGCTAAGCTTAAGGCGGAGTTGGGGTAATATCTTTTTCCGCAAGAAGGACTAAGAATAAACAAGCCCGCTCGGCGTAAGCCGGGCGGGCTTGGTGTTTTTTGAGAATAGGTATATTATTCCGCAGATGTTGTATCGATAACAACAGTTCGGGAGACTTCAATAGTATTACAACCATTATTGATTTCCAGCAATACCTCATACGATCCAGTATCAGGAAAGGTATAGTTAATTTCTGTAGAATCATTTACTACGTGGCTATTTAATGTCCATTTCCTTCCTTCAATTACACCAATTGATGTATCTGTAAAAGTAAACTCGGTAGCTATGTCACTTACAGTATCGCTTGGTGAGATCTTGAAGCCGCTGGTTTCTTCGTACAGAGTATCGGACAGCACTACAAGAGCTGTGTCAATCAACGTGTCGATGATTGTATCCTCACCACATAGACCAGCGGCTATCAGGCTGACCGAATATTTCCCGGGAGTTGTGTAAGCATGGATGGGATTGGTGTCGTTATAAAGAGTATCGCCATCACCGAAATCCCAAATTAAGTTTTGGATATTTCCTTTTGACTGATCTAAAAATCTAACATGAAATTGCCGCCCAGGCAAATAGCAAGAGGTCGAGTTCCCTACAACAGTGAAAAGCGCAGAAACTGAATCATATACTACTACAGTATCATAGACATAAGCAAAAGGTCCATCCTCGAATTCTGATACACCTAACGCTATTTCATACGTACCAGCGGTTTTGAATTCGATTGTTGGATCTTCAAGAGTCGAAGTATCTCCATTGCCGAAACTCCAAAATCTAAACGCGGCAGTTGGATATGTCATGTCCTTAAATTCAACGCTGAGAGTGGCGCATCCTTCGTGAACGCTCAAGCTGCACACAGGATCAAGGCAATCAACAATGGTAATTGTGTTAGATTCGGAAGTCGTTCCACAGTCGCCTGAATCAGTGAGAGTAACTTGGAAAGTGTCGGCTGTTAAGTATATATGACTGATTGATTCCGGGGTTGAATCTCGAAAAATAGTGTCTGAACCATCTCCGAAATCCCATTCCCATTTGGCAATTCCCTCAGTTTCAATTGGCGTGAAAGTAACTGATAATCCTGGACAACCAGTAGAAATATCTGTTATGAAATCTGCCGAGAGTGGTCCTACAGTTATATAGTGCCATTTTTCTTCGGAGTCTACATTTTCATTTTCAGTATTTTTTGCGATCAATGTTACTGAAAAAAGGCCGGAGGTACTATATGTATGCTCAATATCTCCAAAAATTGAATCATTAAATATTGTATCTCTATCAGTTGTTATCGAATCAATGATATAAATCGTTGTGTCATTTCCATCGCCGAAACTCCAGTGGAACCAGTTAGGATTACCACCGCAATTTTCATTAAACCAAACAGTGTAAGGTGCGCACCCGTATGCTTGGAATGTATCAATAAGCGAGAAATCTGCTCTGACCCATTGAGTTTGAGTTTTTTCGGTTACCTCCGTCACCAATTCGTCACAACCCGGGATAAGATAGATTAGGGCCGCAATAATAAGAACAAAAAATGCCAAGACTTTAGTTCGTTTCATACCAATCTATTCCACCTCATTGAGTTAATATTCTTTTATATACGCCTGAGGCAAACAGGTGTCAATTGCTAAATTGCTCAGGTAGTATAGGGTCTCCATTAACACTTATACCAGCGGTTTACAAAGAAGCTCCAACGATGACTATCAAGGATATTTATTTTCAGGCCGATTAATAAGAAAAGAACAAATCCAATTTAGGAGATAATATGTCGATTCTACTGGAAATTATCGAATGGGTTGATCCCACCGGAAAAGAAATGATCCACCGTATCCCCGAGGAAGGTTCTGCCGATTTCAAGCTCGGAGCACAGTTGATTGTCCGTGACAGTCAGATGGCTCTTTTCTTCAAGGATGGTCATGCTGCAGATCAGTTTTCTACAGGTCGGCATACTTTATCGACTCTTAATGTCCCTATCCTGACTCGTTTATTGGCTTTTCCATTTGGATTTAACTCGCCATTTCGAGCTGAGGTCTATTTTGTCAATCAGAAGGTTTTCACTGACCTGAAATGGGGAACACGTCACCCTGTAACTTTTCGAGATAACAAATTCGGCCTGATACGACTTCGCGGATATGGAGCGTATACAATTAGTATTGAGAATCCAAGTCTTTTCATTAACTCCATAGTTGGACGTCAGGCCAGGTATGAGACAGTAGAAATTCAGGATTACCTCCGTGATGTAATAATTGCTCGTATGAATGATCTGTTGGGGGAGAGGTTGGACACAATTATTGATTTGCCGGCTGTATATACGGAATTGGCTGAGGAATTCAAGAATATCGTACGCTCCGAGTTCGAGAAATACGGTTTAAGACTTGTGGATTTCTACATATCGTCAATTACGCCTCCGGATGAGGTCTCTAAAATGATTGATCAGCGTTCTGGAATGGAAGCTATCGGTGACCTGGACAAGTTTCTCAAGTTCGGTATGGCCAAGGGGCTGAGTTCCTCCGGCGCTGGTGGTGCCGCAGGGGCCGGTATGGGTATGGCGGCTGGCGTGGGGGTTGTGACTCCCGGCCTTATGCAGAAAGTGTTCTCTCCAGACCAACACGAACTGAAACGTGATCCGGTACCTACAATACAATGCCCCAAATGTCATACTGACACTCCTGAACAGTCACGATTTTGTTATCGCTGTGGACATCAAATTGTAGCTCAGAGCACGTGCCCAGCTTGTGGTACACAGCTACCGACCGAGGCCATTTTTTGTTTCAAATGTGGCATAAGGCTTGATGAAAAAGTAATCTGTCCACATTGTAATGCTCAGCTTATTGCCGGGTCTAAGTTCTGTGGCAAGTGCGGCAAGCGGATCAATGAGTCCGACAACAGCTAATAAAAGAGGTGGTTTTTTCATTTCCGTTGGTTGCCCCGGATGCGGAGGTAAGCTGGAACTTGAAGATAGTTTCTTTGTCTTGACCTGTGATTTCTGTGGCTCAGTTCTGCGAGTCCATAAGCCAGACGTTCCACCCGCTTATGTAGTCTCGTCTACAGTTGACAAACGCGAAGTTCGTTTCGCTATAGATCATCACCTCAAAAAGCAAGGTCAGCCGCTTACTGGTTCGGATATTCAGTACAAGCGAGTTCTTTATCCGTACTGGCGTATTGAAGCCATCGTCCTTAAAACCCGCAACAGAGCCAGGTTGCTTGAAGATCGAAAGGATTACAACTACGGTCATGGTTCGCTTTTACGGGCATCCTGTTTATCTTCCGGGCATTCCATCAAAGAGAAGCATACAGAGGTAACCCTTTCTCCTTACACAGTGACATCACCTGCTGCGTATGAGGTAGCGGGAATCCCTTATACACTTGGGATGCGCACCAACTATTTGAAAGTGATGCCCTTTGTCGAGGGAGCAATAGATGAACGCTTTGATGTACTTCCCGTAACGGTACCTATGACAATGGCAGTACAGCAGGCTCGAAAATCGGTTCAAAGTGTGGGTATGGTAGAATCCGCTGATTTCGGCCGCAACCTAACAGAACTCTACCATCCTGTTGGGTCGGTCGTATACTTCCCCTATTTCCTTGCTGAATCTCTCGCGGGTGGAATATATCGTCGGTGGATTGTAGATGGTGTTACAGCCAGAATACTTGGACATCAGGAACGTCCGGTTGAAGTTTCAATGGTTGATGTTCCTATGGAGCCGTTAATAGAATTTGGTCAATTGGAAATTAGCCATCACCGTTGTAGTAATTGTGGGGAAGACCTGCCGGAAGAGAACTCCTATATATACATATGTAAAAATTGTCATAAACTAACCAATATTGAACCACATCCTCTTTTCCGAACAGAGCTACAGGTAACTTCTGATTCCGGTTCTGATGGAGATTTGCTTCTACCATTCTGGTCTTTGAAGTTCTCAGAGCAGGTACAGTCTTCATTAAGAGTTTCCAATCCTGACAGATTGATTGTTCCAGCCTTTCAAATGAGCAACTTTGAAGAAGTATTCAAACTGTCACGACGAATGGCCACTGCTGTTTCTCGGTTTACTTTCGCTTCATTGACAGACATAGACAGGAACTTCAGATCTATCGATATCAGTCCATCTGAAGCGTTGGTAATGGCTCAGGTGTTATGCGTTCGTGAAAGGCTCAGCATTTCTGCTAATATCGATATGCCAGATATCTCAAGCACATTGGCCGAGATGAGTCTATTCTTCGTCCCTTTCCACCCTGAGCATTATTTTATGCTGGATTCAATTCTTGGAGCTGTGACTTTTTCAAAACGAGTTTTGGCCAGACACTGAGGTCTTCTTTCGGGGAACTTTAAAGCAAACATAATGTAGGAAGCAGTAGGAGGAAGCGACACAATATATCTTGCTATCGATTGATGATTTTTCTATGTTCTGGCATGCTTTTTTAGCTTATGTCCAGCTATGACATGCTGAGAAGCTGAGCTGAAAAAGAATGAAATTAGAAAACGTGGTCGTAAGAACAGGATAAACTCGTTTTTTATATGCGACCTTTGTAATTCGTCGAGGTGAGTATTGAGAGCAATTGTTTTTTATCGCTTCCTTTTTGTGTTCTTTTTAGTTGTCGGTTGTGTGCGTGTTTCAATGGCTGGCTTGGCTTATTCATTTGCAGAACCGGATACTATCTACGCTTCAAACACTCCAATAGATATTATTGAACATAATGGAGCAGTGTGGCTGGCTACTGGTGAAGGAGTAAATTTTTCTCCCGATGGTGGCGAGACATGGTTGTTGTATAACTCTACTAATGGGATGATGGCTGATAATATCTCTGCTCTTTTTTCTCTGAATGGGCGTCTCTGGGTTGGGAGTGGACATAGCGAGATCATCGAGGGGGTGGGCGTA
>QNAG01000057.1 GCA_003641415.1 Candidatus Zixiibacteriota bacterium
ACTTTTCGAAGCTTGTTGCCAACGTTGTTCCTCAGCGCTTTGAACCTATCAGTACTATCTATTATGGCTCCAGCGAAGCTTCAGCAAGAGTGGTTGCTACTATCCCAGAGTTCATATACTCGACATCTATTGAGGTAGAACGTGGTCGTTTCATCACCGACCGTGACAACGAAGATTTCTCTCAAGTCTGTATCCTTGGGGCCAAGGCGCGTAGAACATTATTTGCCTTTGAAGATCCTCTGGGTAAGGAAGTCCGCATTGGAGATCTGAACTTCACTGTAGTTGGCATCATGGCTGACAAGTACATTGGACGCGGCAAAATTGAAGGCTTCGAGCTTAAGAATCTAAACGAAGATGTCTATATTCCTTTTCAGACGGCTCTGAAAAAACTCGACCGCAAGGCTGCTTCCAGATCATTCGAGGGTTTTTATGTAATTGGTGGCTCCGAGGATAAAGAAAAATATAACACACCTGCTATAGACCAGTTGACGATTACAGTCACAGATTTGGAGTATGTTCCTGCCGTTACCAGGTTGGTAGGGAGTATTCTGAGTCGTCGCCATTATGGCATCGATGACTACGAAATAGTGGTACCTGAATCTTTGCTGCGTCAGACAGAAAAGACCCAACAGATCTTCAATATGGTCATGGGCGCTATCGCCGGTATCTCTCTTTTGGTTGGTGGTATTGGTATTATGAATATCATGCTGGCTACGGTCCTTGAACGGACTCGCGAGATAGGTGTGAGACGAGCTGTTGGCGCCACGCGCCAGGATATCATGCGACAGTTCCTTATCGAGGCAGTCGTGATTTGTCTGACAGGCTGTGGTGTTGGAATCATAGTTGGGGTGGTTATAGCTCGTGGTATCGCTTTTTACGCTGACTGGCCGACCATTGTGGCGCCGTACTCGATTGTTCTGTCAGTTGGAGTTTCTACCGCTGTTGGAATAATCTTTGGGCTCTATCCGGCCAATAAAGCTGCGCATCTTGATGTAATCGAAGCGCTTCACTACGAGTAGTGCAAACATGGAATCACAAGAAATGGTGTGACAAAATGATAAATGGAATGCGAACATGAAATATCCACAAATGCCCTGCGCTTCTGCCTGCACCAGAGGTGCCTTTCTCGGCGGGTGCAAAAATATCACCACCATACGATGTCGAAACCACTGGGGTTTCGACATACTAACTCTGATTATCTGTTTTATCATTGTTTTACCGACTGTGGTTTCTGCCCGTGAACTCACTTTCAACGAAGCCATCAATATCGCCGTTAATCATTCCAGTAGGGGGCAAATCATACGTGGTGACTTGGATGTGGCCGAACGCAGCTACTTCGCTCGCAAAGTGAGTTTCTGGGTACCGGAGATTTCAATTCGGGGCTCGATCCCGGCCTATGAAGTCAATGAAACCTATTCGTATTTACCTGGAACTGATACCAAGACGACTGGCCAGCGTACTATGGTGGATTGGGAATCGTACATCAACCTCGATCAGAATCTTATCACTGGCGGCAAACTTACCTTTCGAGCCTTTCTTCGCCGCAACGAGTGGGACTATCCGCAACTGGATCGAAATAATGATCTACTGGTTGCCGTCGATGAAGATCGTAGGCTGGGTTCATTTGACTTGACGCTGGATCAGCCGATACTCAAACCGTCGGAGCCAAAGTACGAATTAAACAACAAGAAGGATGATCTTGAAATTGCCCGACTAACACGGTGTGAAGCTCTCGCTGCGCTGAAACAGGAAGTAGCAGAAGCCTATTTTGGTGTTTTGCAAATGACTCTTCATAAGAAGATAGCAGACTACAGGATGGAGTCAGCACGTCTTCAGGCCAATATCGATTCTCTTAAGTTTATCGATAGTGTTTTATCGGAGGAATCCTTGCTGGAATCGACCTCAGCGCGATTGGATACTGAACTTGAACAATTTGACATAGAGAGTGAGCTATTAGCCAAGCAACGCGAACTATTCATCCTGCTTGACTTTGAATCAGGCCGTGATCTTGTTGTGAATGCACCTCAAATCATGACTGGAATCGACAGCACGACCGTTAGACGTCTTCTCGCTGATGCCGATGTCGCTGTACCGGTGCTCAAGGCTAAGTGTGAATACCGCAAAGCAGAACGGGCGGCTCGATATGAGGCTTCCTCCAGGGGACTTACGGGAACTCTCTCGGCCACTTACGGTAAAGAAAGCGGTAGGGTTGAAACTACATTGCAAGGGCGGGATGATCTCGATTTACGAAGTTGGGGTGTCAATCTGATGTTTGACTATCCTATATGGGATGGAGGCGCAACTGGCGCATCAATCAAAGCGGCTGAATTGACTGCCGAAAAAGCCCGTATCGAGTTTGAACGTACCCTGAAGGCATCCAAGTCGGAAATTGAGAGTTTGATAAACAGTATTAGCATATCTTCACGCAAGCTCGAAATTCTCAATCAGAAGATTAGTTTGACAAAAAACCGACTGGATATCGCCCGCAGTCGGTTCGAGGACGGACAGATATCAAAAATTAAATATTTTGAAAGTAGTATTGAATATCTTGAGTCTCAGAATAACTATTATGAAGAATTAAAGAACTATCTTATTGACACTTTCCAATTGGAAGGTAAATTTAGCTCTTAATGGCTCAAAATATTATTATTCGTACGCCCAATCATCTTGGCGATTGCATTATGGCATTGCCGATGATCAATGAAACGTGTGAGGTTTACCCGGGGGCAACAGTTACCCTTCTTACTCCGCGACATCTGGCAGACCTGTTTCGACCCAATCCGGCTATCGATGGGATAATTGAACTTCCTGAAAAGTACGTTCACGGTCTAATGGCGATCTATAAGATTCGCGATATGATAGCGCCCCTGGAGTTCGATATCGGATATATTCTACCTCCATCGTTTGGGGCTGCTGCCGGATTCAAATTGGGAAAAGTAAAAGAGCGGATTGGCTACATCGCTGATGGCCGACGCCTTTTACTTACCAAACCGCTTCCGCTGGTGGAGCCGATAAATGCCACGCATCGTAGTGAGCTTTACTTTGACTTATTGCGTCGTGGTTCTCGAGCTGATATTGAGTTTTCTACACCGAGGCTGTTTCTTAATGATAATGATTTAAATCGCGGTTCCGAGTTGTTGCGGCGATTTGGCGTCGAGGATGATTCAGATTATGCCTGTATTTCTTTTCGAGCTGTGGCTGAGTCGCGAAGGTGGGGGATGAATAACTACATCGAACTTATCAAGTATCTTATTTCTGAACGCAAGCTCAAAGTGGTTCTCGTTGGATCGGTTGCGGACCGGGATGAAGGTGATACTATTGCTGAAGCTACTTCCACCAGGGAAGTTGTCAACCTTGCTGGCAAGACAGACCTGAGGGAAGCTGCAGCGATATTGTCAGGCTGTCGTGTATTTGTAGGCAATGATTCCGGTCCCGCACATCTGGCTGCTGCTGTTGATATTCCGGTAGTTGTACTCTCCGGAGCTGATGATCCCAAATCCACAACTCCACTGGCTACTCGAAAGCAACTTATCTATCTTGAAAATCTCGATTGTATAAGTTGCGTGAAAAATAAGTGTCCACTAAAAAATGACAGATATATGCAGTGTATGACTGGGATCAGCGTTGAGTATGTAACTAGTGAAATTGATCAAATCCTAATTCAGACTGCCTGACAGAAAAAGATTGTAGCTTTTAACTTCGCATTTTTTAGATATAGTATATATTTACCTCTGATTATTGCTGGCGCAATAATTGCGCCACTTAAAATACTGCTTGACAAGGAGATGGTTTCGTTGTAAGATATAGATGGCAAGAAGTGCGCCAGACAAAGTGCATGAATCAATTGTCATTTGTTAATTAAATAGCCTGAGGACAATTATTTAAGTTCTAAGTCTGATGGTATGATTCCTTATTAAGGAGGCGAAGCATTATGAAGGGGTCGCGTTTGATCATAGCAACAATGCTGTTGTTGATGATCTTTGCTTGCTTTATCTCCGTTCCCGTTTTTGCTGAGGGACCTTGGGATGTCGATAGCAACAATGATGGTAATGGAATTGCTGACAGTTCAGGGGAATCTAATGGTGGAGAGATTATCGTAGATGGTACTGGCGAATCAGGATTGGATGAGATTATTATCAGGATTATACTAAAAGTAATCATTGATGTAATCACTCATTCAGGCGTAGTTAGCGCCCAGTCTTGAGTAACGTGAGGGAAAGCAAGTGACCAGATAGTGATCAGGGTAACTTCCCTGATCTGGAGAGAAATATGTACAGGATGTGTTAGGAAAGACAAGTTGTAAATGAAACTTTCCTCGCCAAAAATCATTTTCGATAACCGCCTGCTGGCCATTGAAGAGCAGTTTAGGCAACGTAAGTACACTCTTGCTTTGCGTGAACTTTCAGAACTGACCGAATCAGAATTCAAAAACAATCCGCACGATTTGGGGCTATTTCTATCCTTGACAGCTGATGCCGAGTATCATCAGGGAAACTACAAAAGTAGCATTGAATGTGGTCTTCGCAGTGTGCGGGAATTGGCTGATTTTCCAGTTAATCGTCGTTATGGCCGGGTTCAGCTTATCTTGGCCAAGTCATATCTGGGTATTGGTGAAGTTAAGAATGCCGAAATACGAGTCCGCGATGCTCTGGCAGCTTTCCGTAGAGCCAGCGATGTTTTAGGACAGGTAGATGCCTTTAACCAATTGGCATACGTTGCCTATATTCGTTGTGATTATCAGGCTGCAATTGAATCTCTTGAGGATGCTATTGGGATGCTTGAAGATAACCCGCGTAAGGTGGCGCAGTTAACTGGTAATATGGGTACTCTCCGTGTGCATATTGGGCAATGGTCGCAAGCAGAAGCGGAGCTTAAGGCAGCCTTGGAAGCCAATAAGAAACTTGGATTTGAAACTGCTCAAGGGGTGAATCTTCTGTCTCTGGGATTCCTTGCTCTCAAGAGACGCAGATTTGTCGAATCGCGCCGGTGTTTTGATGCTGCCCTGGATATTATTGAGCGTCATGATCGCAAGCGAGAGAAAGTCATTGCCCTGAAATACTCAGCCGAGTTAGCGTTTGAGAAAGGCGACCTTTTCCAAGCTAAAGCGCTGGCTGGGAATGCATACCAGGCCGGACTGTTATTGGCTCCGTATTCTGCGCTTGTCTCACAGGCAGCGCGGAGATTAGCTGATATTGAATTGGCTCTGGACAACCTTGATGATGCCATGAAATACGGCCAGAAAGCGCTGGATCTGGCTACGACCCTTGACGAAAAAATTGAGATAGGACTGGCTCGCCGTGTTATCGCGAAGGTCTATGCTGCTCGGTCTGAATATGATGAAGCCCTGGAGAACATTCTTCATGCTGTCGAAACTATTCGCGAAGTTGGCGATCCATTTGAATTGGCCCGCACACTGTTATTGTTGGCTCAGGTGAAAATTGAGGCTGGGGTAGATGATCAACGTGGTATAAATAGCGCTTATAGCGAAGCACATCGCCTTTTCCGTAAATTGGGTTGCGATTATTGGATTGCTGAGACAAACTTCAAGGCAGGAGTATTCGCATGTCAGCGTGGTGATTTGTCTTCTGGCTTCAAGAAATTGAGTCGGGCTGAAAAACGGTACGAGATTCTTGGTGAGAAGGCGCGTTTACGGTCGGTAAACAAGTTCCTCCAGTCATTGTCAGAACATGCGGTAGCTTTATCAGTTTCCCAGGAGAATGAGTTCAAAATTTTTGGCAATCTGATTAGTCCAGCTGAGCTATCAGATCTCAAATCTGGTCAACTGGATGAAATCCTATCAGTACTGTTAAAAAAGACAGGTGCTGATAGAGCAATTATCTATACCCCAGATAATAAAAATGATCAGGTGATATCTTCTTTAACCTTATCTGCGAATCAGGTCAGGAAATTTCATGAGAATTTCGAGAAACTGTTAGGGGAAGAAATCAGCCTTACAAAACCGACGCTGAACCTCGATTGCCGTCCTGATCCATTTATTAACGGTCTGTTTCCTGATATCCCCGACGTGGTGGCTAGTGTAATCGTAGTGCCATTTAAGATGACTGATGGAACTGTCAGCTACCTTTACCTGGATCGTCTGACCAGTGATGGTTCTCTTAAACCTTTTAATCAGGTGGTGTTGAACTTTGCGGTTGGCTATTCGGACATTATAGCATTCAAGTGGACTGAAATCCTAAAAAACAAGCTTCTCGAAGACAACCGTCGTTTGAGGGATCAGCTTCGCAAACAGGCTGCTTTCCCGAATATTATCACTCAGGATGAGCAAATGTTGGAGATGCTTTCCCAGGTTCGCCAGGTAGTTAATTCTAATATCTCGATTTCAATTGAAGGCGAGACAGGAACCGGCAAAGATTTACTTGCGAGAGCTATTCACTATAATTCTCTGCGACGTGAGAACCGATTTATTTCAGTCAACTGTGCCGCTCTACCAGAGACATTGCTTGAGTCGGAATTGTTCGGATATCGTCGGGGCGCTTTTACTGGTGCAGATCGCGATAAGGTAGGATTGTTTGAGGAGGCTGATGGTGGTACTTTCTTCCTCGATGAAATTGCCGATATGCCATTAAGCATTCAAGCGAAAGTCCTTCGCATTTTGGAAACAAAAGAGATTGTACGTTTGGGAGATACAAAACCGAACGTTATTGATGTCCGTATAGTATCAGCCACTAACAAGGATTTGAAAACGCAGATGGAAGCTGGTTTATTCCGCCAGGATTTGTATTACCGTCTCTCGGCCCTTAATTTTCGGTTACCCTCTTTACGGGAGCGCAAGAGTGATATTCCCCTTTTAGTAACACACTTTCTAGAGGGCAGCGAAAAACAAATAGATCCTGAAGTTATGAAAATGCTGGTGGCGTATGATTGGCCTGGCAATGTCAGGGAACTTGATAATGAAATTAAGAAATCGATTCTGTTAGCGGGTGACAATAATGTTATCATCCCTCTAATGATTTCGGCTCAATTTCGATTGGAGGGGAAACAGGCTGTTTTTGACTCCGGTCAGGTTGGAACGCCAGTTGACGATGTTGAGTTCTCATCCACGTATTCGCTATATGATTACTTATCAGAATATGAGCGACGATTTATTATCAGGGCGCTACGAGAAAAACATGGTGTTAAGAAGCACGCTGCTGCTTTATTGAATATTCCCGAATCCACTCTGCGACTCAAGATCAAGCAGTATGATATTGACCCCAAACGTCTTGATCTGTTACACTGATACAAACTCCTTAATTTTTTTTAGTTCTGGCCAGAGGGTTGTCAGTTAGTATTCCTCTACTTACATTGGGGCAATGATATCGACTGATTGTTTTACAGCATATAGACAGGACCCTTACGAGGCAATGGCGGCTGATGAATGGTTGTTTAGTCATGTCATGGAGAAACCTGGCCGAATAGCGCTAAGGCTGTATACGTGGGAACGGGGAGCGATCACTTTCGGTCTTAATCAAAAACTCGAGAAGGCAGTTAATCGTAATGCTTTGGGTAATACACCCCTTATTAGAAGGATTACCGGCGGACGAGCTCTTTATCATGACCCTTCAGAATTAACTTATGCTATAGCTGCAAATGTTGAAGGTTTAATGAATAAGAAATTTGGTTTGTCTGTAGGCAACACTGCACGGTCTATAGCGAAAGCAATGAAAGTGTTCCTCAAAGATCAGAACATCGAATCTGACTACATCCGTCAATCACCCAAAAGAAATTTAAATCCTGATTATTTCCACTCAGCGCCTTGTTTTGATTCCAAATCGCGTTATGAGCTTGTTTCTAGCGGCCATAAAATAGTGGCTTCTTCTCAACGGCGAATCGGGATGGTTATATTACAACATGGAGCGATTAAACTTGGTGGAGTTGCGCAACACCCAGCTTTAGGTGGAAGGTCAACCAAAGTTGATTCCCTCCCGACACTTTCATCTGAGAGCTTTACCTCTCTGGCAGAATCGTTTATAGTCTCGATTGGAAAATCTCTAGATTTATCAATTGTCCTTTTCCAACCGTCTTTGTCACAGAAACAAGCGATTATATACAGAGCTGAATATATCAGAAAAAACGCTCTTTCTCGACGCGATATCGTTAAACAATAGTCCCTTGAAAACAGTCTAGATAGTGTGTGATCGTAAGGAAGAAAAAAGAGCTTGACTTTCTTCGGCGAGAGTGGCTAATTTTCGTCCTTAAGTGATTGTGATAGTAGTGCTGTAAAGCATTGCACCAGTATTGAATTAAGGAAGATAGCGAGGTGTACTTACTCAGGCGACCATTAGTAGAAGTTATTTAGTTTTTATAACTGACTGAATAAAGTGCTGTCGATTGACCGGATGGTGTTAAGCCTGATCATGATTCCTCAATTAAAATTTGGACAAGTTACGACATTTGACAGATAGAATGTAGGAGGATAACTATGCTTGGAAGTCGCAGGCGGCTTCTTTCAATATTCGGCGTTTTAGCCGTCTTGGTTGTGTTCGGAGTTGGCGATGCTTTCGCCGCTGCTACCGGAAAGATTATGGGAACCGTCACAGACAAGAGCAATGGAGAACCTGTGATTGGTGCGTCTGTTATGGTTGTTGGAACTGATCGTGGGGCCATGACTGACTTTGACGGCAAGTATGTTATTCCTCAGATGGAACCAGGAGAATACACACTTCGCATAACATCAATCGAATATGTCACGGTTGAGGTTACCAATGTTGAAGTAAAGGCCGACATTACGACTGAAGTGTCTCAGAAGGTTGAGTCAAAAACCACAGAGCTGGATAAAGTAATTACGGTTAAAGGTAAGCAGGATCAGTTAAAGATTTACGAGACATCTAACCAGCAGACGATTACCAAAGAAACTATCGAACACGCTCCAGTAACAACGGTAGATGAGTTGCTAAACCAAGTGTCCGGAGTTGTCTCAAATACACAAGGTGAGGTTTTCATACGCGGTGGTCGCGCCGGTGAGGTATCCTATATCGTTGATGGTGTTCCTCTTAACGACCCGCTTGGAGGACTTGGTCAAGCCGGAGCTCAGTTATCGTTGGTCTCAGGATCGATTCAGGAATTGCAGGTTATCAAAGACGGATTTGATCCTGAGTATGGTGATGCCC
The DNA here is from genome assembly GCA_003641415.1 of Candidatus Zixiibacteriota bacterium. Taxonomy (GTDB): domain Bacteria; phylum Zixibacteria; class MSB-5A5; order GN15; family FEB-12; genus B120-G9. Next base: position 9,111 of record QNAG01000057.1, read on the forward strand.
TTTCAGGTATTGTAAAAATTACGACGCAAACAGGTTCGAAAGATAATACTCGAATCAATATTCAATACCAGACCGACGACTTTGGTAATAAAGAACTCAATAAATACTCGCGTAATAATGATTATATTAGAATTGCCCTCTCTGGCCCTGATCCTTTTTTGAAAAATAAGATATTCCCTGCACTCGGATTGAAATTTCTTGAGGATAAAGAGCTTACGTACTATTTCTATGGAGAGGTTGACAAAAGTGATGGCATCTTTCAATATAGCAGTTATGATACCCCAGCAACGCGCCGTCCAACCGGATTTTTCAACTTATTTGGCATAGAAATACCAGAGCGTTTGCAGAATAAGTATTACTATATGGCTAACTTGAAGTTCAGACCCCGACAGAATCTGAAGTTTGTCTTATCATACAAGAATCAGCAAACTAAAAACACTGTCTTTGATAGGGATCGTTGGGAGTATCGGTATTCCTCCTCTACAGCCCCTGTCTACGAAAGCAATTGGAATTCTCTATCGCTGGAAATATCGCAAGTTGTTACTAAAGACATGACTTATGAAGCTGTTTTTTCTTATTCGGAGAGCGGTATTTCTCAAAAACCCGGTGACCCTGATCACCCTGGACGGGGGATCGATCCTTCCGGTATTCCCCTTGATTACGAATGGGAAGACTTCCAGGATAACAATAAGAATGGCATCTACGATCCACCTGAGCCACTCGTAAACCTTTTCCCTGATACGGTATCCTTTGGGACCGATTTTACAGGACCCGCTTATACCTTTGGCGAGTGGAACGAGGAACAGAATATCCAGGGTGCGTCGAATGATACGCTCTCCGACTTTCGTTTTAATGATAATCCCTATATTGATTCCTATGAGGGTGAACCTTTTATCGATCTGAATGGTAATGGTGTTTGGGATCAGGGTGATTTTCTCCAGGATATAAACGGGAATGGTATCCTCGATGGTTACCGCATTAGTCATATCAATGTTTCTGACCCTGAACCTTATCTCGATGGCGACTCAGTTATAGGCGAGCCATTCACAGATCTTAACGGCAACCGTATTTATGATCCCGGTATAGATGGATTTGTCCGTTCAGCCGATACGACTATCAATCAGGACTACAATCACAACGGACGCCATGACGGTCCTGATAATACTCCACCAATATTATGGACTCTTGGTGTTCCCTATGAAGACAGAAATGGCAATGGTATTTTCGATGTCCCAAATTACCGGTATGACTACGGGGAACCTTTCACGGATTTGAACGGCAACGGCAAGTATGATCTTGGTGGTAACGATAATTTTCTTAGTCCGCTTAGTTTTGACGAAGCAGCATTGTGGCATTACCACAATACGAAGATGCTTCGCGGTGAAATAAAGGTATTCCGTCAGTTTGGGTCTCATGAGCTCAAGGGGGGTGTAGCTATCTATCGCCGAGACTTTGTTTATCAGGAAATAGAGAAACCATACATCCAATATACTGGACGTCCAGATGGTGGTCCTTTTCCGGATCGGGGAGCATTCCGGGATATGTTTGCTTACCAACCATGGGGCGGTACGGTTTATTTTCGCGACAAGATGGAATACGGTTCTATGATTGCCTCTCTTGGCCTAAGGTGGGATTTCTTTATTCAGGACATGGATGATTTGATTGATGTGGCCCGCAATGATGACCTCGGTTCAGGAGTGATTTTAGGTGACCGTCAGAAGTTTTCGCCAAGAATCGGATTTTCTTATCCGATTTCAGATAAGGCTAAGGTTCATTTTAATTATGGTCACTTTTACCAACTGCCCAGCCTTACCAACATGTATGCAAGGAATACTACCGCAGTTGATGCCGACAAAGTTATTGGTAACTATAATCTTGACTATAAAAAGACTGTACAGTACTCGTTTGGTGTCAAGTATGCGATGTCGGAGTATTATTCAATTGATGTTTCCGGTTATTTCAAAGATGAGTTTGACAAGATCAATCGAGCTCTTGTGACACGTGATGATCTCAATCGAGTTCAGTATCAGAATTCAGATTATGGCCGGAGCCGTGGATTTGAACTAACTGTCGACAAACGTGGTGGTGGATACATTAATGGACAGTTGAGCTACACTTATGCTTATGCTTTCGGAAAAGCATCAGAGGCTTCACATGAGTGGGGTACACCTCTTGAATTGTCTCGCGAACCGCTATCCGAACATGCCTTGGATCATGATGTTCGCCACTCTTTGAAATCAAGCATTCAGGTCTATATCCCTAGCACTGTCAAGCCGCGTTTATTTGGAATATCAATACCAAACGGTTGGTCTCTTATGTTGGAAACATTCATTGAGTCTGGACGACCATTTACTCCTGATCGTTCTTATCCCAATGTCTCGACAGTAGTCGGTGAGGACATTCAGGCGAACTCGATGAGGAAACCTTCAGTTTTGTTGTTTGATGTGAAGTTTACTAAGGATTTCAATCTGGTCGGGTTGGATCTTAGCTACATACTCCAGGTAGAAAACATCTTTGATAACCATAACGTGGATAATGTTGACCCAAAAACTGGCCGACCTGACACAAAACAGAACCAGAGCGGAGTTATCAAGGGTGGTACTGAATATGATAAGAATCCGTATAATTGGAATTATGGACGTCAAATTCGGATGGGACTTGAGTTGAATCTGTAATGATAACAAATGTGAATGATGAGTATTCGAAAATTTATATGAGGATTACATGCGTTCGAGGTGTAAAAAAACAGTGATAGAGATAATTGGTCGGACAACCATTGTGTCTGGAGCGGTGTTGCTCTTGTTCTTGGTTTTACTGGCACCTACTGATACTTGGTCACAAGCAAAAGTAGGCACCACTGGCGCGCAGTTCCTGGAACTTGGTGTGTCAGCCAGGGCGATGGGTATGGCCGAAGCGTTTGCTGCTGTCTCCGATGACATTTCTGCGGTTTATTACAATCCAGCTGGTCTGACATCGCTCTATGGGCGTGAGGTTGCTTTTACCTACATCAAGATGCCGGCTGATATTACCTATGGTTATGGGGGCATTGGGTTACCTATAGAGTCAATTGGTGGTGTTCTTGGTATCGCTGTTTATTCGCTTGGGTCTGGAGATATGGAAGAGACTGATTACTATCGTGTGCCAACTGGCAGAATTTTCTCATGGAATGACATTGCCATTTCGGCCAGCTATGGGCGGTACTTGACAGATCGGTTTTCGCTTGGGTTGACGGTTAAGTATATAGGAGAGTTTGTTCATGATTACTCTGCTAGTGGATGGAGTGCTGATGTTGGCACAATATATGATACTGGTTACCGTGGATTCAAAATCGCAATGGCAATTACGAACTTCGGCCCCGATATGAAGTTTATCAAAAATTCCTATCCTTTGCCGATCAATTTCAAGTTTGGCGGGGCAATCAATGTTATTGAAAGCGATAAGTATCTTTTGACCTTTGCGGCTGAAGGTTCGCATCCTTCAGATAACCTTGAAAAATATAACAGCGGGATCGAATTCGTATATAATGATCTTTTTGCACTCCGTGCAGGACGTCGATTTAACTATGATACCGACGGTTTTACTGTTGGTGGAGGAGTAAGACTTCCTTTTGGTGAAGATCGCGATATACGCTTTGATTACGCTTTCCAGGATTTCGGTATTTTGACTGAGGTCCACCGTTTTACTATGAACATGGCATTCTAAGGGAAAATTGGAAATTAGACTATGTATGTGAATTCGAGAAAAACTGTAACAGCAATAGTGCTAGGTGTAGCCTCCACTATTCTTATAATTTCAGCAGTGTACCTTGCCGGTTGTACAAACACCCTTGAAGGTGATGTGTACGATAACCAGAAGCCTATTGTTTCCTTTGTAAACATTCCTCCGGACGGTCAGGATTTTAGCACTAATCCGGTTATTAATTGGTACGGTGTTGATAATGACGGTTTAATCTCCTATTATCGTTATCACATTGCTACAGCAAGTGCTATTGGTGATATGACCCCGGAGAATTATATCAAAACACTGAGCGATGAGGTTTTCATCACTTGTGATACTACTGTTATTGCGTGTGATACTGTTCTTTCCGAGGGTACAGCATGTGATACTTTGGATGCTGATACCGTCTATGTTTTATACTGTGATACTATTGCTGATTGG